>CAZWYU010000063.1:0-4729 GCA_964638595.1 uncultured Candidatus Saccharibacteria bacterium | reverse complement strand
CTCTTTTACTTGTTTATAGGTATAATTTCCTAAAGGCAAAATAAGTTTTTTCAAATTATTCTTCTTTAAAAAAGCTAAAAAATAACTTTGGTCTTTTTTTTCGTCTTTTGCCTTAAAAAGTTTTCCTTTTTCTGTTCTGGCATAATGTCCGGTAGCAATAGAGGAAATGTTTCTTTTTTGAGCTAATTGATAAAGATATTCTATTTTAATCTTTCTGTTGCAAAATAAACAAGGACTTGGAGTCTCCTGCCTTTTTAAAGAATTTAAAAAATAGGAAATAATTTCTTTCTCAAAAATATCCTTAATATCTAAAACCAAATGTTCAAAATTAAACCTCTGGCAAATTTTCCTGCTTATTTCAATTGCCTGCTCTTGCTCTTTGCTAAAAAGCTTTAAACTTAAGCCTAAAACTTCAAAGCCCTGCTCTTTTAAAAGATACAGGGCAACTGTTGAATCTAATCCGCCAGACATTCCTAAAACAACTTTTTTATTAGTATTTAGCATATAAACTAATGGACCCTGTTTAGCTGTTTTCCGGGTTTTTTCCATAGTGGTTGTCCTCACGCACGCCCCAGGGGGTATGCAAATAGTTGGATTCCCAATAAGGAGTAATAGTGCCGGAAAATTTCAGGTCTAAAACAGGGTCCATACTTTATTGTGCTTCTAAAATTAACATATGTCAATACCAAATATCACTTGAGCTTGTGCACCCCTTGGGGAGTACACAAAAAATTTTCTGTTTTCTCCCTTTTTATAGGATAAGGATTTAGGAAAGAATTTGAAAATAAATTATTAAGCAATTTACATTACATTACATCATCCTCTACCCTTTTGTAGTCCAATATTTCTTCTGGAGCAAACCAAAAACTAATTTCATGTTCTGCTTCTTCTTCTGTTTCTGAAGCATGAACCAAATTGTGGACTGAACGTTTCTCTCTATTGGCAACAGTAGCGGCATCAACTGAAAAATCCCCTCTAATAGTGCCCATCTCTGCGTCAGATGGCATTGTCGGCCCGACTAATTTTCTAATCATTTTAATAGCATGAGGTCCTTTTATAACTATTTTTACCATAGGGCCAGAGCTTAAATAATCTATTAACCAACTCCTAACTAATTTACCTACTTCAATGGCTTCTTTGACTCCAAGTTCTTTTTCAGTATCAAAACCATATTCTTCATAGTTTTTTATTGTCTTCTCTCCTAATCTGGTTATCCATTTTTCATCCTTTGGATAATGGCTGTCTATCTGTTCTTTTTTAGCCCAAAACATTTCTAAAGCAATTATTTTCAAGCCTCTTTTTTCAACTCTAGAGATTATTTCTCCAGCCAATCCCCGTTTGACCGCGTCTGGTTTAATAATGAGAAGGGTTCGTTCTTCTTTTGGATTAAACATATATCTTTTTTAAAATTACTTGTTTGTAAAACGTTTATACCATATTCAGCTAAATTTTCCAATGTTTGTTCTGCTGGAAAACCATAACGGTTATTTTCTGATGCGCAAATTATGCCAACACAAGGTTGAACAGCTTCCAAAAAATCAAGGGATGTCCCAGTTTTACTACCATGATGAGAAACTTTTAAAACTTGGCTCTTTAAATCAGTTCCTTCTTCAACTAGCCATTTCTCTACTTCAATTTCTGCATCACCCATAAAGAGAATTTTATGATTGTTTGAATTAAGCATTAAAACAACTGAAGAATTATTTTTATTATTTACCTCCCTACCCTCTAAACTTTCAAATGGATACAAAACTTCAAAATATTGATTATTAGAAACTTTAATTTTTAATCCTTTTTTAGCTATCCAAATTTTTGCCCCTTCTTTTTCAATTAAATCTTTCCATTCTTTAGAAAGTTCAGTTTCAACTTGAATGCCATTCCACAAAACATTTTCTACCTTGTATTTTTTTAAGACTTCTATAAAACCATAAAGATGATCTTTATCTGGATGAGTTAAAACTATAGTCTCTATCTTCCTGTCAAAGAAAGGCATTCTTTGTTCTAGCTTATCTATTACTTTGTTGTTTGGACCTGCATCAATTAATATCTGGTCTTTAAAAGGGGTTTCAATAAAAATAGAATCACCCATACCTATATCTAAAAAACAAACCTCAAGCCTTAAAGCTTGAGAATAATGAAAAACTGCTGACCAAGATAGAAAATTCGCAAAAAGTAGAATTAGCAAAATTAATTTATTTGTTTTCATTTTTTTAATTCTATCTAAAAATTGCCTAAAGGCAAATAGTCTTAACAAATCGAACAGATCGAACCTCTTACATTTTTTATTTATTACTCTTGAACTATTCTTATAGCCTTGCCTTCTGTTAAGGCTTTAGCTATTTTCTCATAAGCCAAACAAAGTATTCTTTGAAAAGTGCTTTGAGAAGTTTTCATCTTTTTAGCACATTCTTTTTGATTTAGCTGCTCAACATTTTTTAACCTCAAAGCCTCCATTTCTTCAAATGTCAGTTCTACAATCTCTAAAGTTCTCATTGGCACGCCTTGGGGTTTATAAAAGGTTATTCCCGGCCTAAATCTTACTCTTCTTCTTAGTCTTGGTCTTGGCATAAAAAAATCTTTATGTTATATTTTATTAAAGAAGGCCTGAACCCTGCCTGTAAACAGGCAGGGAAAGACAGCCTTCTTTTTATTTCTTCTTAACTTGGTCTAAGCGCTCTCTTAAATCCTTTATTTCCTGCTCGAGTCTTTGGACTTCATTGTTTTGATAATACCCTCCCCCTTGTCCATAACCTCGGCCATAAGCTCTGCCAGCGCCACAAGGACCTAACCCCCGGCCAGTGCCGGGACCAAGTCCTCTTGGACCAGTTCCATCTCTAAGTGGCATAATTTTAAATAATTTATTTTCTAAACGACCTTTATTATGAGTATATACCCATAATAATATCTTGTCAAGATTTCTAAAAAAAGAGCAAGCAATAAATTGCCGCTCTTAAAAAAAGATATTAGAAATATAAGAAAGGACCCCAAGTGATTAAAACCATAAGAAGTCCGCTGACAAAAATCGTCCAATTTAAAGAGATTTTACGCTTACGATTCAATTGCAATAATACAATCGTTGTAACAGCAAGAGTAAACACAGCAATACTGTACCAAAGACTCGCTACCGAAAACATAGGGCCACATATAAATCCAGCAAATGCCAAAAATAATGCTGTAAATATCCAAGCCACAGTAACTAAATCTCCTATCATTTCTCCAACTTTCTTATTCATATCTATAACTCCTCCTTTAAAAGGTTCTACTTATATAATAGAACAGCTATACAAAAAAATCAACTCTACCTTATTGTATAACCACCATCTACTACCAACACCTGACCAGTGATGTATTCGGCTGAATCACTTACCAAAAAAGCAACTGCATTAGCAATATCTTCTGGCTCCCCTATTCTATTCTTGGGAATTGCCTGTTTTGTTTGTTCTCTTGTTGTTCCAAGCTGTTCTGAAACATTATCAAGCATTGGAGTTTCAATAGCTCCAGGAGCAACTGCATTAATGTTTAAAACGCCAAACTCTCCTGCTAGGGCTTTTGTAAAACTAATGACTCCGCCTTTAGCAGCTGAATAAGTATGAAGTTTGGGCCAAGAGACTAAAGCAGCAATAGAAGAAATGTTTACAATCTTTCCATATTCTTTTTTAAGCATATGAGGCAAAACTGCTTTAGCGCATTGAATAACTCCTTTTAAATCAACATTTATTGTTTTATCCACTTTGGAAAAATCATCAAATTCTTCAAGTTCGCATATCCCAGCATTATTAACTAAAATATCAATCCTTCCGTATTTTTTTACCACAGAATCCACTACTTTTTTTATCTCTTTGTCATTTGTTACATCCATTTTAAAAGCCTCTCCATTAATTTCTTTAGCAACTTTTTGACAATTTTCTTCATCAATATCAGTAACTATCACTTTTGCCCCTAACTGTGCTAATTTTTGAGCAATCCCCTTGCCTATCCCTTGTTGAGCTCCTGTTATAATCGCAATTTTATCTTTTAAATTAATCATACTTTTTGAGTTTCTTTTTTAATTGTTAACCAATGATACAGGTATAAAGGCAAACCGACAATTATCATTGCTAAATTATTAGCAAGCTGACGCTGTCTTTCGGCGCTGCCATAATCTCTTGTTTCCTGTTGCCGATAATCTTCTAACCACCTTGAAAGAGTCTCTTTGTCTTCTTGACTTAAATCGCAACTTTCTTTGCACTTCTCAAGTCCTTCAATGTTTAACGGAAAAACAGCCGGCTTAGCGTAATAACTATCTGATTCTGGAAAAACCCAGGTTGTTAAACCAAGCTTTATCAAACCAATAAAACCAAAGATTAAAATAAAAAGCCCAACCAGGGCAAAAAGGTATAAATAAATTGTTCTAATTAGACTATTAGCTCTCATATTTTTAAAAATTAATTATTTCTTAACAATCCCTTCCTTAGCCCCCTCTTTTTTAAAAAAGAGGGGGAGAAAAGATAGGAAACCCCCTCCTTTTTCCTCCCCCTTTCTAAGGGGGAGGAAAAGAATACATATAATCTTCCCCTTTAAAAAGGGGGAAAAACACCCCATCCTCCCCCTCTTTGAGGGGGAGGAAAGAGGTAGGGGAGGTCTTCGCTCAAGAACCTTGAAATTAAACTTATTATATATAATTTTTAAGGTAGTTTAATTAGAAGAACCTACCTTTGGTAGAACCTTGAAATTAAACTTATTATATATA
>CAZWYU010000062.1:0-2470 GCA_964638595.1 uncultured Candidatus Saccharibacteria bacterium | reverse complement strand
TTTATTATAGAAGATATAATAATTGTTGAATTTAAAGCAAAAAGATTAATTACAAAGGAGGACTATTATCAAGTGAGAAGATATTTAAGCTCTTATGGAAAAAAATTGGGAATTTTGGTTAATTTCAGACAAAAATCACTTACGCCCAAAAGAATTTTAAATAATGAATTACCTTTCTAATTCGCGTCATTCGTATTATTAATTAGCATTAATTCGCATTATTATATCATGACCTTATTAGTGACCGGTGGAGCCGGATTTATCGGCTCCCATATAGTTGACAAGTTAATAGAAAGAGGCCACAGGGTAGTAGTGGTTGACAATCTTTCTAGTGGCAAAAAAGAGAATATAAATCCAGAAGCTCAATTTTATAACATAGATGTTTGCGCTTCTGAATTGTCTCATATTTTTAGAGAAGAAACTCCAGAAGTAGTTTTTCATTTAGCTGCCCAGATTAATTTAAGGAAATCGGTCGAAAATCCCCTTTTTGATGCAAAGAATAATATTTTAGGCAGTTTAAATCTTTTGGAAAATGCCAAAAAAGCTGGTGTTAAAAAAATAATTTTTACTTCTACTGGCGGAGCGATATATGGAGATACAGAGGAAATTCCCACTACAGAAAAATATTTTCCAAAGCCAATGTCCCCTTATGGCATTGCCAAGTTTTCTGTAGAAAAATATCTTGATTATTACAATAATGTTTTAAAAATTCCCTCTATTGTTTTGCGTTTAGCTAATGTTTATGGTCCAAGACAGGACCCAAATGGTGAAGCTGGAGTGGTGGCTATATTTTGTAAAAAATTACTTAACAATGAAGAGCCTGTTATAAACGGAGATGGTGAACAGACAAGAGATTATGTATTTGTGGAAGATGTCGCCAAAGCTCATATTCTAGCCTTGAACAAAGAGAAGACAGGCATTTTTAATGTTGGGACAGCAAAAGAAACTAGTGTTAATGAAATATTCAATATATTGAAACAAGCCGGAAATTTTGATGTTAAAGCAAAATATGGCCCAGCTAAATCTGGAGAACAAAAAAGAAGTTGTCTTGATTACTCAAAAATTCAAGAAAAACTTGGCTGGCAGCCAAAAGTTGATATAACAGAGGGTTTGAGAAAAACAATAGAATGGTTCAAAAAGACTAATTATTTTTTAGAAGAAAAGCAAGAATAATTTGAATTTTTTAAAAATTGCTCTATACTCAAAATTGAGTATAATAATACTCAAAAAAGAGAAAAAATGCTTGATTTAATTACTAAATCTAAAACAAGACAAAAAATTATCCTTCTTTTTATTTACAACCCTGAACAATCCTATTATCTTAACGAAATAGCTCGTTTAGTTGGGACATCTTCAGGTACAGCTCAGCGCGAACTTAGGAGATTAATTAAAGCTGGGTTATTAACTAGAGAGAAAAAAGGCAATTCTGTATATTTCAAAATTAATATAAATAATCCTCTTTTTACTGATTTTAAGAATATCGTAGATAAAACCATTGGGCTAAAAAATATTTTAAAAGATATTCTTGATAAAAAAAAGAATATAGATTTTACTTTTTTATTTGGCTCCTATGTTAAAGGAGATTTTGGTCCAGATTCTGATATAGACTTATATGTTATAGGAAACATAAAGGAAAAAGAATTACATAAGCTTATAAAAACTGCTGAAGAAAAAATATATCGGGAAATTAATTATCACCTTTCAAGTAAAGAAGAATTTCAAAGAAAAACAAAGGAAACTTTTTTTCACAAAGAAATTCTTAAGAATTTTATCCTTATAGTTGGCAATGAAAATGATTTTAAAAAATTTATTAAATAAATTATTGAAAGAGGGAAAGATAAAAAAGCAGGAAGCTGGAATTGATTATTTAAATGGTTTACTTAATTCAGCTCAACAAAATTTTCTATCAGCAGAATATAATTTGGAAGGAGAATTTAATGAAACAGCTTTTAAATCTGCTTATGATGGTTTGTTGCAAATATCTCGGGTAATAATACTTCTAAATAGCTATCGCCCCGATGATGGACAACAGCACAAAACTACTTTTATGGTAGCAGGGGCTATTTTAGGCAGAGAATTTGTAGACTTAATTGAAAGAATAGACAGATATAGAATCAAAAGAAACAGAGCAATTTATCAGCCGATATCCTTTATTTCTAAAAAAGAGGCAGAAGGGATAGTGGAAGCTGCTAAAGAATATTGGTATTCAGTTAAGGGATACCTTAAAGAAAAAAATCCTCAATTAGAATTGTTTGATTTTTAATAAAAATTCAAGAACAACTTGGCTGGCAGCCAAAAGTTGATATAACAGAGGGTTTGAGAAAAACAATAGAATGGTTCTCTAATTAAAATATTTTGTGCTTATTTGTGCTTAGTCGGACTAAGCACAAAGTGCCCGTTAATTGAATGATTTAAGATTGAAATTGGGCTTGTTTTGTGTTAATATAAAACAAGAATATAAAATTTTTAT
>CAZWYU010000061.1:0-12781 GCA_964638595.1 uncultured Candidatus Saccharibacteria bacterium | reverse complement strand
TGCCTGTGAGGAGAGGGTTTATGTCCTGGACTTTACTTCAAAAGAAGAAGAATCTGAAGAAGAGAAAGAGTAATCTTACTTCATAACTGAAAATCCGTTCTGTCCCAACAGGGCGGATTTATTTTTCCATTAGTTTTTTGAATTCTTCAACCAGTTCTACTGGTTCTGGGTCTATATTGTATAAAAGAGCTAAATAGTAAGAGATCCAATATGAAAAGAGTATACCACTAAAAACTCTTTTTAGCAAGGTTTGTTCTTGAAATTCTATTATTTCTCCTTTAAGTCCTTTTTTTTCAAGGAGTTTTTTTGTTAAATCCATTCTTTTTTTTATTCTTTCTGTATCATCTTGGTCTTTGAGTATTAAAAGGTAAAACTGTTCTTGTTTTTTTTGAAAACCGACCATCTCATTATGGTTTAGTTCTGGAAAATAGTTCCAAAAAGCCGGAATTTTGGAATTTTCATTAAAAGCTATTTTAAATATTCTAGCTACCGTCTTTAGCTTATTTGAAGCATAAATTAGAGGGATTTTGCCTTTTATTTTTTCTGCTATTTCTTTAGCTTTTTCTTTGTCAGCTTTAATTTCTTCAAGTTCTAAAATATCTGCCGTGCTGTCAATTAAGCCAGCTTTTTCTATTATTTTTGCTAAAGCAGAAAATTGATAACCTAAAGCTATCCTTGGCTGAAGGCCTTGGGGAAGAATAGCTATTGGCAGATTATTTTCTTCAGCGATTTTTTTTAAACTGCCGTCTGAAGAAACTAAAACAGTTTCTAATTCTTTTTCTTGGGCTTCTCTTAAACAGCTTAATGTTTCTTCGGTATTGCCTGAATAAGAAATACAAACTAGAAGCCAGTCTTTTGAAACTTCTTTTGGTAAATTGTAATCTCTTTGGAGGAGTAAGGGAAAGTTTCTTTTTTCTAAATAAATGTCTAAAAGATTTCCCGGCAAAGCACTGCCTCCCATTCCGCAAATACAAACTCCTTTGGGTTTTATATTTATCTTTATATCTTCAGTCGCCCTTAAGCCAACTTGAAATTGTTTATTAAAATTTTCTATTGCGTTTTTCATCTAGTTCTAATTTTTTTATTTTTTTCAATTTTTATATCCGCGCATATCTTATTAGCCAAAAGTTTATGTATTTCTGAATGGCGGGGGATACTTAATATTCTCTTTTTATTAGAGCGTTAAGAAAGACGTTGTGTTTTGCGCCTCATCTTACAAAAACACAACCATTTTTAAGGAGATATCTGATTAAAACTTTTCTTTTCATTTAATTATGAAATATTTGAGGTTTTTTTTAGCTTCTTTTAGAGTTTTTCCTTGAGTGTTGATTTCTAAGATTTTTTCTATCTAAGAGAGATGACATTTTTCACTTTTTTTATATGTAGCTGTAAAATATTTTGTCATAGTAACCCATTGTATCTTTGGGCATTTTTATTGTCAAAGTCATTTAAACACTCTTTTAGTTTTAATATACCAATTTTCAATGCCTGCAAAACGTTGGCAGGAGTCAGCAATAAATCCAGCTTTAATACCTTTTATTCTGTCACTAACCAAATAGAGATAATTGGGATTATACAAAAATATAGCAGGTGAATCTTTTAAGAGCAGTTTTTCAGCTTGAGCGTATTTTTCAAATCGTGTTTTTTGTTCTGTTTCTGCTCTAGCTTCTTCTAAAAGTTTATCAATTGCTTCGTTTTTATAATAAGAAAGATTAAGTCCAGGATAAATTCGTTGGCTGGAATGCCAGAAGGGAAATGGGTCTGGTATTATTCCTAAAACTTGGCCAAAAAGTATAGCTTCATAATCTCTTTCTTTTATAGCTTTTTGTTTTAGTTCGGCAATAGACAAAGTCTTAATTTGAACACTAAAGCCTAATTCTTCCCATTGTTTTTTGATTATTTCAGCAGTATAGACGAGCATTTGATCTTGGCTAGTGGTAATGTTTATTTCTAAGGGTATGTTTTCAGCTGGCACGATAACACATACTTCATTTAGTTTTTCCCTGGTAGAAGGACCTATTTTTCCAGTACCCTCGGAGAGGTTATGAGGGGTAAGAACTTCATCTGCATATTTTTCTTGAAATCTGATAACTGCTTCTTTGGTCTTGGGGCCAAAATATCCGCTTATTTCTTTTTCAGGGTAAATCTCGTCATTCAAATTGGCTAGACATTCTTGAAGATATTCCACTATCTTGCCCCTATCCCCATATTCTAAGGTATTAGAAAAGTTCATTGTTTCAGCTTTCTTTATTTTTACTAATTTATCATCTTGTTTTTGAAAACCTTCTTTTTCTAAAATTTCTAATGCTTTTTCCTTATTATATTCTATTGTTGAGGTTGTTCCTTGAAAGTGATAAAAGTTTGGCAGAAAGGGCGAGGAGACAACCTCTCCTTTATTTTGAAAAACTTGGCTAATTATTTCTTCTTTGTTTGTAGCATAATTTAAGGCAGTTCTTATTTTTTCGTTGTTTAGAAATTCTTTTTCTTTAGAGTTAAAAAACAGAGCATAATATCTTGGTAATAAATAGGAGTATTCCTTAAATTTATAAATGTTTTTAAATTTTGAAAGGGTTCCAGCTTGAAGACTATCAATAATATTATTCTCGGCTACTTGCAAAAGAGTGCTTTGGTCATTAAAGAAAATAAAATTAATTTCAGAAAGATAAGGTTTTTGATTATAATATTTAGAATTTCTTTCTAAAATAAGAGAACTTATTTGTCCGTTTTTGTCTTTGTTTACATTTTTGACCCTAAAGGGTCCAGAGCCTATTGGCTGGAAGTTATAATTGCAAAGCGGAAAGTTTTGAGAAGAAATATCTTTCCAAATATGAGCCGGCAGAATTTTTAAGCATAAAGTTTCTAAAAAAGCAGGGTAAGGATTTTTGAGGGATAATTTTATTTGATAATCAGAAATTTTTTCTACTTTGACATCTAGCCATTGGGCTTGGATAGGGCTTTGAAAGTCTGGGTTTTGAATGGTTTCAATAGTAAAAATGATATCGTCGGCAGTTAGGGGAACATCATCATGAAACAGGGCATCTTGTCTAAGTATGAGATTATAAATTTTTCCATTTTCTTCAATAAAGTATTCTTTAACTAAATCAGAAACAATATTGCCTTCGGCATCGTATTTGAAAAGTCCGGAATAAATTAAATTAACCAAATCCCTATCTATATCATTTGATGAAGCATAGACAGGATTAATAAATCTTGGCTGACCGACAATGCCTTCTCGCAATATTCCGCCTTGGGCTGCTACTATTTCTGTATTGTTTTGCCATATAGAAATGCCCAATGTAATACCCGATATTATAAAAAGAATAAGAAAAACAGAGAAAACCGATTTCTCTTTTTTGTTTAAAATCCTGGGAAGAAACTTTAACAAATTCAGATTTTTGAAAAATCCTTTATTTGACTTTGTTTTTTTTAGAGAGAGTTTAAACAATTTTAGATAATAAGGTTAAGCACTGATAAAATAATAAATAAGCCGCCCAAGACAACCGTAGCCCAGAAAATTTTCTTTTGAATTCCTCTTTGGGTGCCGTAAAAGGCGCCACCCTCTTGTCCAAAAGCTGAGCCCATTGCCGAACCTCTTTGCTGAAATAAAATTCCTGCGACTAAAAGCACGGAAACAATTATTTGTAGAATTATTAAGATGTTACTAAGCATGATATCTATGTCTTTGCCAGCTTCTCTTTCCTAATATATAGAAGAAAAAGCTGGTTAACCAAATTATTATAGTTGTTAATAATAAAGAGATAAGATTTCCTATCTTTAAATAATCAGGAAATAAAACTTTGGCTACGAACCAAACTATTCCAATATTTACTACTAACCCAATTAAACCAAATGTCAAGAGCCTTAAGGGGGCTAAGAAAAAATTTAGAACAGGTTTAATAGCATAATTTATTATACCAAAAGCTAGCCCAATTAAAAAGAAAATCTTTATTGGACCAACAAAAATAACTCCGGGTAGAATTTCTATCGCTATTTTGACTCCAAAAAGTCCGGCTAAGATTTGAAAGAAAAAAGCAATCATATATACCATTCTAACATTTTTAAATTTTAGGGCAAGATATATGCTTCCCTCGTGCACTTCCTTTTATTGTGCCCTTTTGCTTGTGCGCCCCCGTGGGTTGTATTATCCCTTGGGCACCCTCCGGGTTGTGTACAAGGGGGAGCAATGTGCAGGGTCAGACCCCGCTAGACTGACCCCGCTACACTCTGAACATGTTTATACCTATGTGGTCATCTAGTACACTCTCTTGACAATTGAAATGTTTTGATTTAAGATAGCAACCACAAAATAATTAATTTTTAAATATATATGCAGATTCAACCATTAGCTGATAATGTTTTGATTGAACCGGTAAATGCTGAAGAAAAGACAAAAAGCGGTATCTTTCTTCCAGAATCAGCTACAAAAGAGCGTCCCGAACAAGGGACAGTAAAAGCTGTTGGGTCCGGAAAGAGGACTAACAGTGGCAAAGTAATTGAAATGGAGGTAAAGGTCGGCGATAAGGTTCTCTTTACCAAATATGGGCCAAATGAAATAGAAATAGACGGTAAAGAATATTTAATTGCCAAACAAGAAGATATTTTAGCTATTCTTAGATAATTAAGTTTTAAAATTAATTATGAGCAAAATTATTGAATATTCAGAGGCTGCTAGAAAAAAACTCAAATCAGGTGTTGATAAATTAGCTGACGCCGTAAAGGTAACTCTTGGACCTAGGGGTAGAAATGTTATCTTAGATAGGGGATTTGGTTCTCCAACCATTACTAACGATGGAGTTACAATTGCTAAAGAAATTGAATTAGAAGACAAAATTGAAAATCAAGGAGCGGAAATCGTTAAAGAAGTTGCCTCCAAAGCTAATGAAATGGCTGGAGACGGAACGACCAGTGCTACGGTTTTAGCCCAAGCAATAGTTTCAGAAGGACTAAAAAATGTAGCCGCTGGCGCTAATCCCTTGTTTTTAAAAAAGGGAATAGAATTAGCCACTCAAAAAACAGTGGCTTATTTGAAGGAAGTTTCTAAACCAATGAAAGGCAGAGACGATATAGCAAAGGTGGCTACGATTGCCGCCGAAGATGAGGAATTAGGCAACATGATTGCTGATGTTATGGATGAAGTGGGCAAAGACGGAGTAGTAACCATAGAGGAATCAAAAACTTTTGGCTTGCAAAAAGAAATGGTTAGAGGCTTGCAAATTGACAAAGGTTATGTTTCTCCTTATATGATTACCGATGCTGAACATATGAAAGCAGAGCTTGAAGACCCTTATATTTTAGTGACCGATAAAAAAATCTCTGCTCTTAAAGAATTGGTACCAATTCTTGAAAAAGTTGCCCAAGCAGGCAAGAAAGAATTTGTTTTGATTGCTGACGATGTTGATGGAGAGGCTTTAGCTACTTTATTGGTAAATAAAATTAGGGGAGTTATAGACGCTTTGGCAGTAAAAGCTCCCGGCTTTGGTGATAGAAAAAAAGAGATGTTGGCAGATATTGCTTGTTTGACTGGAGCCAAATTAATTTCTGAAGATGTTGGCTTGTCTCTTGAAAAGGTAGAAATAGATATGTTGGGTAGCGCTAGAAAAGTGGTTTCTACCAAAGAAGACACTACTATAATAGAAGGTAAGGGAGAAAAGCAAACAATAGAACACAGAATTAACCAATTAAAAAATCAGTTGCAGAATGTTGAGTCTGAATTTGATAAAGAAAAATTGGAAGAAAGATTGGCAAAACTTTCTGGTGGTGTTGCTGTTATTAAAGTTGGAGCTCCAACAGAAGTTGAACAAAAAGCCAAACAGCATAAAGCAGAAGACGCTTTATCTGCTGCTCGTTCAGCTATTGAAGAAGGTGTTGTTCCCGGTGGAGGTTCGGCTTTACTTGGTGCTGTTAAAATTTTATCTAAATTTAAGCCCGAGGGAGCAGATAAAGATATCTTAACTGGCATTGATATTTTAAAGCGGGCTATTGAGTCTCCTGCTAGACAAATTGCCTCTAACGCCGGCGTAGATGCTGGAGTAGTTGCTGCCAAGATTAAGGGCAATGAAGAATTTGGTTTTGGCTATAATGCCCAAACCTTGAAATTTGAAAATCTAATGCAGTCAGGCATTATTGATCCAACTAAAGTAGTTAGGGCTGCTTTAGAAAATGCTGCTTCAGCAGCCGCCACTTTTTTGACTACTGAAGTTGTTATTGTTGATAAGCCCGAAGAAAAAGGCGATAAGGGACAAATGCCAATGGGAGGCAATCCATACTCTGGTTTCTAAATTTTAAAGAATTTATTCAAACCTAAAAACAACCCGCTTTTGCGGGTTGTTTTTTTGTGGAAAAATGATATAATTATTTTAATAATTATTAATTTTTTTAATATGGCTACTTTAATAACCGTTATTATTATAGTATTCGTTCTTGGTTTGCTCATTGCTTTTCCTTATAACCGTTTAGTTGTTTTTAAAAACAGAGCAAAGGAAGCTTGGGCTGATATTGATGTCCAGTTAAAACGTCGTTACAACCTAATTCCTAATTTGGTTAACACGGTAAAAGGATATGCTCAACATGAGAGAGAATTATTTGAAAAAGTCACTCAAGCCAGAAGTCAAGCAATGAATGCTCAAGATATTAAAGGCAAAGAACAAGCTGAAAATGCGCTTTCTAGTACTTTAAAATCTCTATTTGCTGTAGTAGAAAATTATCCTGATTTGAAAGCTTCGGAAAACTTTAAACATTTGCAAGAGGAACTTACTGATACTGAAGACAAAATTCAAGCATCTAGGAGATTTTATAACAATAATGTTAAAACTCTTAATATAAAGATTGAGGTTTTTCCTTCAAATATTATTGCCAAAATTTTTAACTTCAAAAAAATGGATTTGTTTGAATTAAAAACAGCAGAAGAAAGGGAAGTGCCAAAAGTAAATTTTTAATTTTTAAATTTAGAGTTTCACATATTTCGTATCTCGTATAGTGTATTTCTTATAGTGTATTTCGTATCCCGTACCCGGGCTTGTGCTTACCCGGGCTAAGCACAATGTGCCAAATACGAGCTACGATGTCTTGCCTTAAACTTTTGATTTTTGGATTGTACTTTTAACCTTTGACTTTTGAATTTATATTTATGACACTTTATCATCTTGCAGAGAAAAATGTTCGTAAAACTTGGTTTTTAATAACCTCATTTTTGGTATTAATTATAGGCATAGGGTGGTTTTTTTCTTTTGTTCTTGAAGAACCTGTTATTTTAATAGTTGCTGTGGTTTTTAGCGTTCTAACTAGCGTTGGCGGTTATTGGTATTCAGATAAGCTAGTTTTAAGTATAGCCGGAGCTAAAGAGATAGCCAAAAAAGACAATCCAGAGCTTTATAGAATTGTTGAAAATCTTTGTATTACCGCCGGCTTGTCAACTCCCAAAATCTATATTATACAAGATAGGCAACCCAATGCTTTTGCAACCGGCAGAAATAAGGAACACGCAGTTGTTGCCGTGACAACAGGCCTTTTAGAAAAGCTTGAAAAAATAGAACTTGAAGGAGTAATAGCTCATGAGCTTTCTCATATTAAGAATAAAGATATGCTCTTACAAACAATGATTGTTGTTTTAGTTGGAGTGGTGGCTATTGCTTCTAATATGTTTTTAAGAATTAGTTTCTATGGAGGAGGGAGAAGGAGAGATTCTAAGGGGAACCTAGGATTGATTTTAGTGATATTGGGAATCGTTTCGGCTATTTTAGCTCCAATTGCTGCTAATTTAATCAAGCTGGCAATTTCTAGAAAAAGGGAATTTTTAGCTGATGCTTCGGGAGCTTTAATTACAAGATATCCAGAGGGATTGGCTTCTGCCTTAGAAAAAATAGCGACAGACGAAAATCCTATGAAAAGAGCTAATACCAGTATGGCGCATTTGTACATTTCCAATCCTTTTAAAGGAAAGAAAGCTAAATCCTGGATTACAAGACTATATTCAACTCATCCGCCAACAGAAGAGAGAGTGAGAGCTTTGAGAGATATGAAAGTATAGACTGTGTTTATATAGAATAAGCATAAATAAGGTGGGATACCGAAGTGGTTTAACGGAACGGCTTGGAAAGCCGTGACTCTTATGGGTCTCGTGGGTTCGAATCCCACTCCCACCGCCCTTCGACCCTTCGATTAGCTCAGGATAAACAAGCTTAGGACAAGTTACAGACCCAATATAGTTTATGAATTATTAATTTAGGTATTCCGTAGCTCGCAGAGCGGAGGATACCCACTCCCACCCCTAGTGGTTAATTACATCTATGAAAAAAATTATAATTTTTTCTATCATTCTAATATCTTTAATCGTTGGCTATTTATTAGGAAATTTTTTTCCTATCTTTATATTTAATTCTGACACAACTAATCCGCCCTTTAGCTTATCAATTGACAAAGAGCAAGGCATTCAGGGAGAAGCTAGGTTAGAAGTTTTTTTAGTTATGGATAATGGACGGCTTTTAGACAATGTAGAGGTAGATTTGGCTGAACAGCCAGGTTCTCCGCCCATTGGTGGAGTGGCTTTATCTGATGATAACGGAATAGCAGTTTTTAATGTTAAACCTGGCAATTATTTTATTTTCTTTAATGCAAATAATTTTCCTAAAAACATAGAATATCCAGAGCCTCGAGCTATTGAAGTTTTAGAGGGCAAAACTAATCAAGAGACTATAACCCTATATATTAAATAAGATAGTATATGAAAGTTGCAGCTATTATTCCTGCCTATAACGAAGAGAAAACGATTGTTAATGTTTTAAAAGCAGCCAAAGACTGTAAGTTTTTAGATGAAATAATTGTTGTAGATGATGGCTCTTCTGACAGAACTTCTATTTTAGCTGAAGAAGCAGGAGCAAAAATTGTCAAAAATGAAGAGAATTTAGGTAAAGGAAAGGCATTAGATGTGGGAGTAAAAAAGACCAAAGCTGATATATTGCTTTTTTTGGATGCTGATTTAATTAATTTTAAAACAGAACATATTAATAGCTTATTATCTCCTGTTTTAAAGAACAATTACGATATGAGTGTTGGGGCAATAGATAGAAGGCAGATAGGTAATTTTTTGAATAAGATATTTCAAAAAACAGAATCTCCTTTTTCTGGTATGAGGGCGATTAAAAGAAGTTTTTGGTTTCAGATTCCTGAAAAATACAAAAAAGATTTTTATGTAGAAAGCACTATTACTTATTTGGCAAAAAAAAGGAATTTAAGAGTTTTACCTTTAGTTTTAGATGGAGTTAGGCATGTTACCAAAGAAAACAAAAGGGGATTTTGGATAGGGACCAAAGATAGATGGAAAATGAATTTTCAAATTGTTTTTATTAATATAGCTTTGCGTTTGCATTTAAAAACTAAAAATGGATTCCCCAATTGAGGAAATTAAAGAACGGCTTGATGTTGTTGATGTAATATCCAGCTATATCAAGTTGCAAAAAACAGGAGCTAACTACAGAGCCATTTGTCCCTTTCACTCTGAACAGAAGCCCTCTTTTTTTGTTAGCCCAACTAGGCAACTCTGGCGGTGTTTTGGATGTGGCAAGGGAGGGGATATCTTTGCTTTTATTCAAGAGATTGAAGGCGTTGAGTTTGGCGATGCACTAAGAATTTTAGCTCAACGAGCAGGAGTTGAATTAAAAAGACAGGATCCCCAAGTTCAAAGCCAACGGCAAAAGCTTTATGAAATTTGCGAGGCAGCGACTAAATTTTATGAGAAACAGCTTCAAGAAGGAAAAAATGGCAAAAAAGCAAAAGAATATCTCCTACAAAGAGATATTAAAGAAGAATCAATAAAAGAATGGCGCTTAGGTTTTGCCCCTAATTTATGGAACAGCTTGGGCGATTTTTTGAAGGAAAAAGGTTATTCTATTGGAGAGATTCAAAGAGCGGGATTGGCTTTAGCAAATGAGCAAGGCAAAGTTTATGACCGTTTTAGAGCGCGGATAATTTTTCCTATATTTGATTTAAATTCCCAAGTAATTGGTTTTGGCGGTCGATTTTTTGGCACCAAAGAAGGCGAAGAAAAAAATCTTGCTAAATATTTGAATATTCCCAATACTCTTTTATACAATAAAAGCAAAGTATTATATGGTTTAAATAAAGCCAAAGTTCCTATTAGAAAACAAGATGCTTGTATCTTAGTTGAAGGTTATACTGATGTGATATTATCTCATCAATCCGGAATAAAAAATGCAGTAGCTACTTCTGGGACCGCTTTAACTCCACCCCAACTTACAATTTTAAAAAGATATTCTAATAATTTAATTACTGCTTTTGATATGGACATTGCTGGAGATAGCGCTACTGCGCGGGGCATTAATTTAGCTCAAGCTCAAGGCTTTGATATTAGAGTTGCAGTTTTGCCTCAAGGCAAAGATCCGGCAGACATTGCTTCCAAATCAGCTAAAAATTGGGGGCAAATAATTGAGAAAGCCAAATCTATTCTTGATTTCTATTTTGAGAAAGCTCTTTTGAACTATGATCAGAAAAATGTGGAAGGAAAAAAAGAAATAGCTAGAATGCTTCTGCCAATTATTGCCAGAATTCAGAATAAGATAGAACAGTCTCACTGGATTAACAAATTAGCTTCGGAATTGAAAGTGGCTGAAGAAAAGATAGAGGAAGAATTAAATAAATACGTTAACCTAGACATTAAAGCAGAAGAAAGAGAAGAAAAAAACTTAAAAGAACCAGAAACAAAAACCCGTCAGCAATTAATTGAAGAAAGGATTTTAACTTTGCTTTTAACTTTTCCAAAAAAGCTAGAGAGTTTGTTCAGTCAAGAAATTGAATGTTTTTCAGAAGAAACAAGAGATATTTTGAGAGAGTTCAAAAAAAACAAAAAGACTTTTTATAGTAAATATTCAGAATTTAGTTTA
Organism: uncultured Candidatus Saccharibacteria bacterium; assembly: GCA_964638595.1. Lineage (GTDB taxonomy): Bacteria > Patescibacteriota > Minisyncoccia > Minisyncoccales > PEYH01 > CAZWQR01. The sequence goes on along the minus strand of CAZWYU010000061.1, from coordinate 1,886 downwards.
AATGATAAGCAGAAGGAATTGCTTAATAACTTAGCCCTAAAAGGGGAGGCAGAAAAAGATTTAGTTCAAATTGACGTCAATGAAGAAACAGCAGTCTGTTTAAAAGAATTATCCCAGATTTTCAAAAAGCAAAAAATGGAGGAGTTGGCTCAAAAAATTAAGCAAGCCGAAATTGAGGGGAAAACAAAAGAAATTCAAAAATTTAGCCAACAATTTAACGATTTAATAAAAACTTTGTTAAAATAGTTTTATGCCTAAAAAAATAAAAGCTTCATCTTCAGCTAAAAGAGGAAAACCTATTTTTTCTTCTTCTAAAATAGAAGAACTTGTTAAGCGAGGTCGTAGTCGAGGGTTTTTAACTTATTCTGAAATTTTACATGCCTTTCCCAGAGCTGACAGAAAAATTGAAGATTTAGAAAAATTTTATGACCGACTGGATCAGGAAGGAATAAGACTCCAAAAAAGCACGGAATTCTTGAAATTTGAAGACAAAAAGAAAACGGCTTCTGTAAGCAGAAGGCCGGACTCTGTCCAAATTTATTTAAAAGAAATCGGTCAGACAGATTTTTTAAGCGCCAGAGAAGAAAAGGAATTAGCCAAAATGATTGAAAAAGGCGATGAGTACGCTAAACAAAAATTAATAAGAGCTAATTTAAGATTAGTGGTTTCTTTTGCTAAGAAATACATTGGCCGTTCTCCAAATCTTAGTTTTCTTGATTTAATTCAAGAAGGCAACACTGGTCTTTTTAGGGCGGCAGAAAAGTTTGATTGGCGAAAGGGCTATAAATTTTCTACTTATGCCACTTGGTGGATTAGGCAAGCTATCACTAGAGCTTTAGCAGACCAAGCAAGGACTATAAGAATTCCGGTTCATATGATAGAGACAATTTCAAAATATAGCAAAATTAGAAGAGAACTTTTAAAAGAGTTAGGCAGAGAGCCAGAAGTTGAAGAGATAGCTAGGGAGATGGGAATTACCAACGAAAAGGTGAGACACATTAGAACAATAGCTCAAAAAACTATTTCTTTAGAAACGCCGATAGGGGACAAAGATGAAGAAGACAGTGTTTTAGCAGAGTTTATCAAAGACGAAGATATGCCCTCTCCTTCCAAAAAAGCTGGCAGGGCTTTACTAAAAGAAAGATTAGGCGAAATTATGATTGACTTAACAGAAAGAGAACAAAAAATTCTCTCTATGAGATTTGGCTTAAAAGATGGCGTAACTCATACCTTGCAGGAAGTAGGGGAAGTCTTTGGTGTTACTAGAGAAAGAATTAGACAGATTGAAGCAAAATCTTTGGAAAAAATTCGTAAGCATGAATATTTAAAAAAATTAGAAGGCTATTAATTATTGTGCTTACCCGGGCTAAGCACAAGCCCTAAGCACAAGCCCTAAAATACTTGAAAAAAACAAATAGTTAGTGTATATTTTAATTGATCCGCGGTAGCTTCAGCCAGAGGCTGATCCGCCTCCGGCGGACAATGGTTTAATTATGTTCTCGGTATATGTATTAAGAAGTTTAAAGAACAAAAAAAGATATGTTGGTTTCACCAAGAAAGAGCCTGAACTTAGATTAAGGGAACATAATTTAGGGAGCAGCCGATGGACTAAAAGTAACGGACCTTTTAAATTAATTTATCGAGAGCTATATAATGATAAAACAATAGCATTAAAAAGAGAACGATTTTTGAAATCAGGTCAGGGAAGAAAATTTCTTGATCAGATTATTCCGCGGTAGCTCAATGGTAGAGCGCTCGGCTGTTAACCGAATGGTTGTAGGTTCGAGTCCTACCCGCGGAGCCAAATTGTATGTTCGGCGTTTGTTGCCTCGGCGCTTCGCGCCTCGGCACGCGCCCTGCGGGCGCTAAGGCCTGATTTTAAGAGG
>CAZWYU010000060.1:0-3657 GCA_964638595.1 uncultured Candidatus Saccharibacteria bacterium | reverse complement strand
AGCTACCCTGGCATAGCTTATTCTCCTTTTTTTACTTTATCCCAATAATCTTCCCCAAATTTTTCAGAGTGAGAAACTCTATGAAGATATTGGTCTATTTTTCTTTCTCCCTTTAAGAGTAAAATTTTCAGTTTGATAAAGAATTTTTTTAGAAACTTTTCTGAACTAAAACCATTGGCTGGATTTAAATTCCTGATTTTTTCTTTCGCTCTTGTTGAAAAGGGTTTGCTAACATAATCTGCTTCAGCAATACTTAATATCTTTAATTCAGACCATTTCCTTATAATTATAAAAAGCATTCCTAAAAAGCTTAAAGCAAGAATAATCAAGGAGGCTAAGGTTAACATAATATAATTTAGTTTAACTCTAAATTTCCAATCTCACAAACCGACTAATAGTAATATTTTCTCCAATTTTTGCTATAGTTTCATTCAATAAATCATTAATAGTTTTGTTCTCGTCTTTAATATAGCGTTGATAAAGCAAAACGATATTTTCTTTGTATTTTTCAACCTTGCCTTGAACAATTTTGTTTACTATCTCCTCTGGCTTATTTTCCTTCTTTATCTGCTCTCTATAAATTTCTATCTCTTTTTCTATTAATGTTTGAGGAATATCTTCTTCTTTTAAATATTGTGGATCGGTAGCCGCTATGTGCAAAGCTAACTCATGGGCAAAATTTTGAAAATCTTTATTTTTAGCCACAAAATCAGTTTCACATTTTAGCTCTACTAAAACAGCAATTTTTTTGTTAGCGTGAACATAAGCTTCAATAATACCTTCCTTTGTTTCCCTTCCACCTCTTTTGCCAGCTAGTTGTTCTCCCCATTTTCTCAATAGCTCTTTGGCTTTTTCTAAGTCTCCGTTGCCCTCTTCAAGAGCTTTTTTACATTTAGATAAGGAAATGCCTGTTTCTTGACGTAATTTTTTAATCAAATCAATATTACTCATTTATTTATTGGTTTTGTTTTCTAAAATAACTTTTTTTACTTTTTCTAATATATACTTAACAGAACTAATAGCGTCATCGTTGGCCGGAATAAAATAATCTGCTTTAGTAGGATCAACTTCAGTATCGGCAATACCAATTATTATGATGCCTTTTTGTTTAGCTTCCTTAATAGATAGCTCATCTTTTTTCATATCAATTACGAATATGGCATCGGGAAGTTGTTCCAAATTTTTAATTCCGCCGAATTTCTGCTCCAATCTATCCAATTCTCTATCAAACTCTAATTGTTCTTTCTTGGTATATTTATTAAGTTCACCTGACTTTTTCTTTTCCTCAAGTTCTTTAAAGTGCTTGATTCTCTTTTGAATAATAGAAAAGTTAGTAAGTGTGCCACCAAGCCACCTATTAACTGCATAGGGCATTTTAGTTTCTTGAGCGATTTCCTGCACCAATTTTCTAATCGGCAACTTTGTGCCTATAAAAAGTATAGTCTTTTTTTGTTTGATAAAATCTTTTAGGTAATCAAGGGTTTTGATAAAACAATCTTTAGTTTTTTCTAAATCAATAATACTAATGTGGTCGCTTCCTTTTACACCGACTACATAGGGTTTCATTTTAGGATGGCATTTTGAAATACGGTGGCCAAAATCAAGACCAGCTCTCTTTATATCTTCAAGAGTAATCCCGTAATCAGTACTTTTTTCTTTTTTGATTGACATAATAATATTTTTTTTCGCTCAAAAAGCTTAATTTACTAATATTTAGCTAATATATAAATAATATAAATAATTAAGAACAATTGTATCATTAAGCCTAAAATAAATCAACCCTCCGCATTAAATCATCTAAAATCTGACTTTAAAAAAATTATTGTGTTTTTTTAAACTCAATAAACACAAATTTGACTAAATCAGTTGTTTATAATAAAGTTTTAAATATAAAAGGAGGTTATTATGTCAGCGATATTTGTAATATTATGGATTTGGTGTTCTCTATCTACGGCCGGCACTGTCGGCTGGAGCATCGGCTACCGAATGCCCTACAAAGAGGGACAAAACATAAATATAAGCTTAGCGCACAATATAAGAAAACGCTGAAAAAAATTATAAACCGCCTGCTAGCTAACAGGCGGTTTTATTTGATAGATTCTGTAAGAAGCCAGATTAAATCCAAATACATTTATATTTTTAACTATTGTAACAGTGATTTCATTCGCTCTATTTGAGAATCTAAGCTCCAATAATTTTTTATACAATTCATCAGTTTTCCAAGTATAAAGAATATTAAAAGCTCTTTTAGCAATTTCTATTGGATCTTCATTAGCAAGAGGCACTAGCTCTCCAGAATTAGCATAAAAATTGAAATGAGCTATGGGCAATTTCATAAATTCATCAACTAAGCTATGGCAAGAATCTTCGTCTATCTCCCCTTCTGTTTTAGGAAGAATTTCCCAATTGGTTTTAAAAACAATAATCTCGGGAGAAATTAGAAGATTACTCCAATCGTTGTTAGAAGCTATAGGTATCACTCTAATAAACATTCTCAATCTTTTAAAGCTGTCCCACTTAACAAATACCTTGTCTGGTTTTATTTCAAACTTCATCTCTTCCTCCTTAGTTTAAGTCTCGGTTCAGAAAAAGTTAACTCTTGAGCTTTAAAACAAAGGCTTTTAAGGACTGCTTCTTTATTTATTTGTCCCCATTTAAACTCGCTAGTTGTTATTGGCTTAGTAATATAAGGTTCTTCATTGGAACAAACTTCTAGATAGTCACAGTTTTTGCAGGCATAGCCGTAAAACCTAGGAAAAGTCAATCTTGGAAAATAACTAGTTTCTAGATGTTTGACATAAAAATCAATTAATTCAGCTAAATCTTCATAGTCCCTGTCTGTTCTTGTAGTAATAATTGCTTTTTTATCAATCTTCTCTAATTCTCCAGTTTTAGAATTAACAATAGTTTTCTTATAACCCAAAGGGTAACGAATAATGCCAGCTTCTTTTAATCCCGGATAAAGTTGACGAAAGGCATAACTATAAACCGTAAATTGATAATCATGGTGAAGAGAATATTGGATTCTTGCATCCTCTTCTCCAAAATCCCACCAACCAGTTTTTAAATCTACAATCCAGTATTTTCCATTGATTTCACGAATCTGATCAATAACACCAACAATAAAAATGTCTGAACGGTGTGGAGCCGGCACTCTAAAACTAAGTTCTACTGCTTTTTCATCATAAATTGGAGTTTTTGGAAAGGGCGCATCATAATTGTCTCGCCAGTATTTACAAACCATACTAGCTCCTATATTCCAAAATTTCTGTTTCTGTTTTTCAGCTTCTTGAGATGTTTCGCCATCAAACCTAATTTGGCAAGGATGAGGAAATATTGATGAATTGGCTTCTTTGCCTCTTGAGGCTTCATTCCAAACTAAACTCCATATGCCTCTAGCTCCTTTTTCATTTTTCGGAAAGAGTTGTGTTTGGCCATCTCTTTCTAACTTTATCCTAGCTATCCTGACTTTTGCATTTGATTGATAAAACAATTGAATGGTACGATGAACTGCCTGGCCAAATACTTTCATAATCCATTGAGGAACTTCTTCCTTTAAGATATAGTTATAGTAATAAAGTCTCGGGCAGTTAGAAAAAATCTTTAGCTTGCTAGCCGAAACATCAATAGCCATTTTGCCTCCTTTTTTCCTATATT
>CAZWYU010000059.1:0-15440 GCA_964638595.1 uncultured Candidatus Saccharibacteria bacterium | reverse complement strand
TTAATCCATACGGGCGGAGGAGGAACCAACACCGCAACTACTTTTGCTCTACAAGGTTTAAAAACAGCATATTGCGGCAGTGTTGGTGAAGATTATGCTGGCTTTTCAGTTTTATTGGCTCTCAAAAAATTTGGTATAGCTACAGAACATCTTTATAACCTCAAAAACAAGACTACTAATCATTCTGTGATTTTAAGCAAAAAAGAAGAAGGAAGAACAATTTTAGTTTATAGAGAGGCTTCAAACTTTTTACCTGATAATTTCTCTTTAAAAAAACTTAAAGCTAATTGGTTTTATATTGCTCCTTTGGGAAAAAATCTAGCTAAAAAAACAAAAGAAATTATTGAATATGCCAAATCCCATAACATTAAAATTGCTCTAAATCCCAGCAAAGAACAGATAAAAATAATAAAAAAAGATTTGAATAGTTACTTAGAAAAGATTGATGTTTTAATAATCAATGATATAGAAAAAGAACTTCTTTTTGGAAAAAAACCTTTAGAAAAAATTATTAAAGAAATAGATAATTTTTTTAACGGAATCTTAGTAACCGGAAATGAGAAATATATAAACTTTTCTGATGGAAATTATTTGTACAAAATTGCTATTATGAAGCCAAAAAAAATAAGTGACAAGACTGGAGCTGGCGACGCCCTTGGCTCTGGCTTAGTAGCTGGTCTAATAAACAATAACAATCTTGAAAAAGCTATTCAATTAGCCTATGCTAATACAACAAGCTGTTTAAAAGAATGGGGAGCAAAAGAAGGATTGTTAAAAAAAGGAGAGGGATATGAAAAAGTAAAAATAAATAAAAAACAATTATGAAAAATCTAAAATCCCAGTTTCAAAATGCACAAAAAAAAGGATTTGGCATAGGACAATTTAATTTTTCTGCCTTTGAACAATTAGAAGGAATTGTTAGGGCAGCCAAGAATAAAAAAACTCCTGTCATACTTGGAACTAGCCAAGGAGAAGCAAATTTCTTGGGCTTAGAAAAAATAGTTTTATTAAGAGATTATTACAGAAAAATTTATCCTTCAATTTATCTCAACCTAGACCACGGAAGAGATATTAAATTGATTAAAAAAGCAATTGATTTAGGCTATGACTGTGTTCATTTTGATGGAGGAAATCTTTCTTTTGAAAAAAATGTAAGCTTGGCAAAAAATATAGTAGAGTATGCCCACAAAAGAAAATGTTTAGTAGAAGGAGAAATTAAAGCTATTAAAGGGGGTTCAATTATTCATACAGAAATGCTTAAATTTAATTCCAGCGGTTATGAAAACCCATCGCAAGCACGAGAGTTTGTAAGAGCTAGTGGAGTAGATACTATGGCTATAAATATAGGGAACGTTCATGGAGTCTTTAATGCGCCAATCAAACTCAATATCAAACTGTTGGAAGAACTTTTAGAAGAAGTACCGGCGTTTTTAGTTTTACATGGAGGATCTGGAACAAAAATGGAAGATATGAAAAAAGCTGTTAAAAACGGAATTGTTAAAATAAATGTTAATACAGAATTAAGAATAGTTTGGAAAAAAGCTTTAAAAAAAGAAATAAATAAAAAAACTATAAAACCTTACGAAGTTTATCCAAAAATTATTGAAGCTACCCAAAAAAAAGTAGAAGAAAAAATTAGTTTGTTTAAATGAAAAAAACAATTTTAACAGGCGACAGACCCACAGGAAAACTCCATTTAGGCCATTATGTTGGGTCTTTAAAAAACAGAATCAAAATGCAGGATAAGTATGACTGTTATTTTATCATTGCTGATTACCAAGTTTTGACTGACCAAATAGATAACATAAAGAACATTGCAAAAAATATTAGAGAGATTGTTTTAGATTATTTATCTGTTGGGATTGACCCAAAAAAATCAACAATTTTTGTAGAATCAGAAATTCCAGAAATTCCCCAATTAGACCTTATTTTTTCAATGCTTACAACTCTAAATAGAGTAAAGAGAAATCCAACCATTAAAGAACAAATTCAAACTGCTGGAATTAAGCAGGCTAGTTTAGGATATATTAGCTGGCCAGTTACTCAAGCCGCAGATATTTTAAGCGTTAGAGCAGATATTGTGCCAGTAGGAAAAGATCAAGTGCCTCATATTGAGTTGACTAGAGAAATTGCCAGAACTTTTAATTACAAATTCAAAAAGGTTTTTCCAGAACCAGAGGGTTTAGTAGGGGAGACTCCAACATTACCAGGGCTAGATGGACAAAAAATGAGTAAATCTAGAAACAATGCTATTTATCTTTCTGATTCTAAAGAACAAATTGAAGAAAAAATAATTAAAGCTGTTACTGACCCTAAAAAAATTCATCTAGATGACAAGGGGCACCCAGAAAAATGCAATATCTATCAGTATTACAAAGCATTTTTCCCAGAAAAAGCCCAAGAACTAAAAAAGGAATGCCAAAACGGAAAAATTGGTTGCGTTCAGTGCAAGAAGGATTTAGCAAAACTCCTAAACGAATTTTTACAGCCAATAAGAGATAAAAGAAAAGAATTTGAGAAAAAGCCAGATTTAATAAAAGAAATTTTAGAGCAGGGGAGAATAAAAACTCAAAAAAGAGCTAAAGAAACTTTGGATTTAGTTAAAGAAGCAATGGAAATAGGATATCATTATTAAAGAAATAATTTTATTGATATTCTATTTCTTTTACCGACATTAACTTGCTAATCAAAAGCAGGTATTTTTTTATTTTATCCTCACTTTTAATTGAGACTTTATTAACCTCTGCTCTCATTGAAAGCTTGTGTTCTGATTTATATTTTCTAATTTGAGCAATAGCATCTATCACTAATTCAAAATCTTTAGCAGTTTTTTCAAAACTTTTTAAATTCTCTGGAAAATTTGTTATATGAAGACTCTTTTCTTTTTCAAACTTTCTAAAATAACTCTGATAAATTTCTTCTGTAACAAAAGGCATTATTGGAGCATATAGTTTTAAGATGGCTAAAAGGGCTTGGTATAAAGTAAATTGAGCCGTCTCCCTTTGCTGTTTGATTTTAGGAGATAAAGGAGATTGTCCTGAACTGGTTGAAGGATAAACCCTTGGCTTAATAATCTCTAAGTAATTGTCACAATAATCGTTCCAGAAAAAACTATCTATTATTTCTTTAGCCCTCTGATATTTGTATTCATCCATTTCTTTTCTATATTTTTTTACTGTTTTATATAGCTTTGTAAAAAGCCACTTGTCTTCGTCTTCTAGATGGCTTTCTTTTTTTGGCTTATATCCTTCTAAATGCATCAAAGAAAAACGAGAAGCATTCCAAATTTTTATTGCTGTTCTTTTGCCTGTTTTAATTTCTTCTTCTGAATACCTAATATCTTCTCCCATGCCGGCTTGAGACGCCCAATATCTAACAGCATCTACTCCATATTGCTTTAAAATATTTTCTGGATCCACTACATTTCCTTTAGATTTAGACATTTTTTCTCCTTTTTCATCCAAAACAAAACCAGAGATAAAAACATTTTTAAAAGGAATTTTTTTAAAGTGGAGATAAGTTCTAACTAAAGTATAGAAAAGCCAGAAGTTTATAATATCATGGGATTGGGGCCTTAGACTCATAGGTATTTTGGCTTTAGTAATCTGTGGGGTTAAAGAACTAGTTGCCCATGTGTCTAAAACGTCTTTTTCAGGTATAAATTCTTTAGCCCCGCAACTGCAAACTTTCTTGGGCTTATCGTGTATTGGATCTATTGGTAAATCTTTTAGTTCAGGCAAAACTACTTTGCCACAATTTTTACAATACCAGATTGGAATAGGAATACCAAAATATCTTTGTCTGGAGATGCACCAATCCCAGCGAAGATTTTTTATCCAATGACTAAGCCTTGCTTTCATATAAACAGGATGCCATTCTAATTTTTTTGCTTGTCTTAAAAACTCATTTTTTAAATCAAGATATCTAATGAACCATTGCTTTGTGGATAAAATTTCTATCTCTGTTCCACAACGTTCATGAACGTTCACAGTATGAGTTATTCTTCTTTTCTTTTTTAAGAAACCTTTTTCTTTAAGTTTCTCAATGATTTGTTTTCTGGCCTCCTTTGTTTTTAAACCAGAAAATTCTTTAGCTAATTTGTTAAGCCTGCCATCTTTGTTAATAGAGATTTTTAGAGACAACTTATGTTCTAAAAACCACTCAATATCAGTTGTGTCTCCAAAGGTACAGGACATAACAATACCTGTTCCTTTTTCTCTATCAACACGTTTATCTGCTAATATCTTAACCTCTTGATTAAAGAGGGGAACAATGGCTGTTTTACCTTTTAAATCTTTGTATCTTTTGTCCTGTGGATGAATAAAAATAGCTACACAGCTGGCCAAAAGCTCTGGTCTAGTTGTAGCGATGGTGATAGTTCCTCTATCTTTTAATTTAAATTCTATATCACAAAAATCAGTTTCAAGTTCCTTATCTTCTAATTCTGCTTGAGCAATGGCTGTTTGACATTCTGGACACCATAGAGTAGGGGATTCTTTTTGATAAGCTCTCTTCTTCTTTACTAATTCTATAAAATACTTTTGGCTTATCTTTTGAGATTCTTTTGAAAAAGTAGAATAAACATTGGAAAAATCACAAGACATTCCAATTCTCTTCCAGCTTGAAATAAATTTAGGCAAAACTTTCTTGATGGTTTTATGGCAAAGATTTATAAAATCCTTACGGTTCATATCAAAAAAACGCACATTGTTTTCTTTTTCAACTAACTTAGCAGTAGGCAAGCCATTGTTATCCACGCCAAAAGGGAAATAAACATTTTCACCCTTCATTCTATGATAACGAGCAATAATATCTTCATGAGTATATGAAGAGATATGCCCAATGTGCATCTTACCGCTTAATGTCGGGGGGTCAGTATCAATAGAAAAAACCTTACTTCCTTTTTGAACTTTAAAAATTGCTTCTTTCTCCCAAAAGTTCTGCCATTTTGTCTCTATTTTCTGAAAATTATATTTCTTTTCCATTGCCTTATATTAACAAAAAATATCTTTTTAGCCAATGTCTTGGCATTTTTCTAAATTTTGTGTAAGATAAATATACATATAAAACAAATAGGAAAATGTCTAAAAAAATTCTTTTAATAGAAGATGAAAGGCTAATAAAAGAAATGTATGCACAAAGATTAGAGGATGAAGGATTTAAAATTTTTGTTGCTGAAACTACAGATCAAGCCGAAAAAATTCTAAAAAAGGAAAAAATAGACCTAATTATTTTAGATTTATTACTTCCCAGAGAAAATGGTTTTGAATATTTAAAAAGGACTAAAAATCAAAAAAAGCCAAAAATTATTGTTCTAACAAACTTAGAAGGAAGGGAATATAGAGAAATAACTAAAGAAATGGGGGCTTTAGATTATTTTTTGAAAACTGACTATACACCTTCGGCATTAATAAAATTAATCAAAAATTTCTTATGAAAAGAACTGTTATTACAGAAGCTATTAATTTGGTTGGGAATAATATAAAAGTTTGTGGCTGGATTCACTCTAACCGATCTCACGGCAAAATGGTCTTTATAGATATTAGAGACAGAAGTGGCATATTGCAAGTTGTTTTTTTGGCTAATTTATCAAAGGACATAATAAAAAAAGCCCAACAAGCAAAAGAAGAATCAGTTGTAGAAATTGTCGGAAAAATAAATAAAAGACCAGACGATAAAATTAATAAAGAAATAGAAAGTGGTAGTGTAGAAATGGAGGCTCAAAATATAGAAATTTTAACTCAATCAAAAACTCTTCCCTTTCCAATAGATGACAATGGTTATAAAATCAACGAGGAAATCCGGCTTAAATACCGATATCTTGATTTAAGAAGAAAGCGCCTCCAAAAAAATATTTTATTGCGCCAAAAAACTGCTCAATTTATAAGAAATTATCTAGGCGAGAAAAAATTTATAGAAATTGAAACTCCGATTTTAACAAAATCAACTCCTGAAGGAGCTAGAGATTTCTTGGTTCCTTCGCGTTTGAATAAAGGAAAATTTTATGCCTTGCCACAAAGCCCCCAACAATATAAACAACTTTTAATGGTAGCTGGTTTTGAACGTTATTTTCAATTTCCCCATGTTTTTAGAGATGAAGATTTAAGAGCAGATAGATTGTTTGAACATACCCAGCTTGATATAGAAATGAGTTTTGTTGAAGAAAAAGATATTTTAGAACTTGTAGAAGAAATGATAATAACAATTACAAAAAAAGTATTTCAAAAAGAAATTCAGCAAATTCCTTTTCCTAAAATAAGTTATAAGGAAGCGATGGAAAAATACAAAAGCGACCGACCAGATTTGAGAGACAACAAAGATAAATTGGCTTTCTGCTGGATAATAAATTTTCCTATGTTTGAAATTTTAGAAGACGGATCTATTGATGCTGTCCATCATCCATTTACCGCTCTTAAAGACAATGATTTAGAAACCTTTAAAAAAATGGATGTCCGGGACTTAAGAAACGACAAAAAAAAATTGCTCTCCCTTGAAGCTAAGCAATACGATTTAGTGCTTAATGGAGTAGAAGTAATGGGCGGTTCTATAAGAACTCATCAACCAGAAATTTTAAAAAAAGTTTTTGAGGTTTTAGGACACAGCAAAGAAGCAGTAGAAGAACGCTTTGGCCACATATTAGAAGCTTTCCAATACGGAGTTCCCCCTCACGGAGGAATTGCCGCTGGCTTTGATAGACTCTTGCAAACAATATTAGGAGAAAAAAGTATTAGAGAAACTGTAGCCTTTCCAACAAATACTAACGGGAAAACAGCAGTTATGGATGCTCCCTCAAATATAGACACTCAACAATTAAAAGAATTGAATCTAAAAATTGCAGAAAAAAATGAAGTTGGAAACTCTTAAAATAAATAAAAAAAACTTTTTTAGTCTAAAATTTTTTCTATCAGTTACTGCTTGCTTATTTTTGTTAATAGGCAGTTTTTGGTTAGGACAAGTATTAAAAAATTATATCTACTGGAAAAATACTAAAGATATTTATACGGCTGCAATTGAAAAGAGGGTTATTGACTATTCTTTTTTAAAACCTTTTAGAAACTGGAAAATACCTGCTTTAGAAAATTTAGATGCTCAAGCCGCCATTAGCTTAGCCGACAATACAATTGTTTTTGAAAAACAGGCACATAAAATACTGCCCATTGGCAGTTTAAGCAAAATAATGACAGCATATATAGCTCTCAAAAATTATCAATTAGAGGATAAAATAAAAATTACTAAAGAAATTGTAGCAACCGAAGAAGTTAAGGGATACTTTAGTGTTGGAGAAATTTTAACTATTGAAGAACTTTTGCACTCCGCACTTATTGAGTCAAGTAATGATGCGGCAGTAGCAATTACTGAAATTATGGGAAAAGATAAATTCATTGCTAAAATGAACGAAGAAGCAGAAACAATGGGCCTTCAATATACCCACTATGTTGACCCAGTAGGGCTTGACCCTGATTTTGAAGGTGATCCCTACAATTATTCCACAGCTTATGATATTGCTTTATTGGTAAAAAATATTTTAGAAGAATCAAAAAACGATCCAAAAGTCGCTAAATTATTTGAAATTACAAGAGAAAAAAAATATAAAATAAACTTAGCTAACGGCAATTTCCACCATTATGCCTATACTACCAATGAAATATTGGAAGAATTTCCAGATATGCTCGGAGCAAAAACCGGGCAGACTCCTATGGCTAAACAATGTTTTATGGTCGTCTTACCCAAACCTAAGGGAGAGGGTTATATTATAAATGTTATTTTAGGCTCCAATAATCGATTTTTATCAATGAAAGAAATCATTAACTGGCTTGAAAAAGCTTTTGTATGGTAAAAAATTTAATCCAATATTTACAAAATTCCCAAACGACATTTAGTGTTATTAAAATTTTAACTTTAGGAGCAACGGCTTTTATAATAGCTATTCTATTTACTCCGCTTTTAACAAGCTTTCTTTATAAACACAAACTTTGGAAAAAAAGTTCCAGAAAAAAGGCAATAGATGGAAAAGAAATGCCGATTTTCCAAAAATTTCATTCAGAAAAAGAGATTAAGGTGCCTCGTTTCGGTGGCTTTCTAATCTGGACTATCCCGCCAGTTTTAGCTATATTGTTTTTTGTATTAAGCGAATTTGACGGAACTATTTTAGATAAACTTAACTTTTTAAGCCGTTCGCAGACTTGGCTACCTTTGTTTGCAATGGTAGCCGCTTCTTTGGTGGGACTTTTAGATGATATTCTGCAGGTTAAAGGACAAGGGAAATATGTTGGCGGAGGATTAAGTCTAAAATACCGCCTAATTTCTGTTTTTTTGATTGGTTTAATCGGGGGTTGGTGGTTTTATACAAAACTTGATTGGACCACTCTTCATATTCCGGGTAATGGAGATATTTCATTGGGCTTTTGGTATATTCCGATTTTCGTAATTGTAATGTTGGCAGTTTATGCCGGTGGCGTGATAGATGGATTAGACGGTTTGGCTGGTGGCGTTTTTGCTATAATATTTGGTGCTTTTACCGTAATCGCTTTATTTAGAGGCCAAATTGATTTAGCAACCCTCTGCGCCGTAATTGGAGGAACAATTTTAGCCTTCTTGTGGTTTAATATCCCTCCAGCCCGTTTTTATATGGGCGAATCGGGAACTATGGGACTTTGTACTGCTTTAACAGTAGTGGCTTTTCTAACAGATTCTGTTTTAGTTTTGCCTATAATTGGAATACTTCTAGTTGTTGAAGCGGGTTCTGTAATAATTCAACTTTTATCTAAAAAAATCTTAAAGAAAAAAGTATTTATTGCCACTCCTATTCATTATCACTTTGAAGGAAAGGGCTGGCCACACTATAAGGTAACTATGAGATTCTGGATAATAGGATTAATTGCAGCCATAATAGGAATTGCTATTAGGTTGTTAGGTTAGGAAAAAAAGGGAAAAAGAGAAAAAAGGTACCTGACCCCTTTTTTCTTTTTTCTTTTTTACTTTACTTTTTTATTTTTTTAAACTGTGATATTCTTTAAAAATGGAATTAAAAGATAAAAAAATTCTGATTTTAGGTCTTGGCAGAGAAGGAAAGTCCAGTTTTCAATTTTTAAGAAAAAGATTTCCAAAGAAAACAATTGGTTTAGCAGACGAAAACAGAAAAAGAATTATATTTAGAAACGTAAAAACTTATTTTGGAAAAAATTATCTCAAAGCAATAGAAAATTACGAAATAATTATTAAGAGTCCGGGTATTAAGAAAGACATTTTAACTCCTTACTTAACCAATCAAGTTATAACATCGCAAACTGAAATATTTCTTGAAAAAAACAGAGATAAAACTATTTGTATTACCGGTTCTAAGGGAAAAGGAATAACTTCTGATTTAATTTATAAAAGCTTTAAAAATGCTGGAAAAAAAGCTTATTTAATCGGAAACATAGGAAAACCAGCTTTGGATTTTTATAACAAAGACGGTATTTTTATTTTTGAAATATCTTCACATCAACTCCAGGATTTAAAGATTGGTCCTCATATTGCTGTTTTTTTAAATATTTATCCAGACCATCTTGATTTTTTCAAAACCTTTGATAGTTATTTTGGAGCTAAAAGCAATATAACTCTTTCTCAAAATAAAAACGACTATTTTATTTTTAATGGCCAATATCCAAAATTACTAAATTTAGCTCAAAAAACTAAAGCTCAAAAAATTGATTATAGTAAAAAAGAACTAGAGTCTTTAGACAATCCTTTTTTAAAAGGAAAAATATTTTTAGAAGATGTAAGAGCGGCAATTTGTGTTTTGAAATTGTTTAATCTTCCAATTAAAAAAGATTACAAACCTTTTGAGAATCGTTTAGAAATAGTAGGGGAGTTTAAAGGAATAAAATTTATTAACGATTCTGCCTCTACTTTGCCCCAATCAACAATAGCCGCATTAGAAACCATTGATAATGTTGACACTTTAATTTTGGGGGGTTCTACAAAAGGCTCTAATTTTAAAGAATTAGCAGAAATAATTGAGAAAAAAGAAATTAAGAATCTCATTCTTTTTCCTCCGGAAGGAAAAAGAATATTAAAAAGAATCAAAAAAAAGCCTAGCTATTTTTTTGCTAATAATATGAAACAAGCAGTCAAATTGTGTTATCAAGAAGCAGAAAAAATTTGTCTTTTGTCTCCTGCCTGTGCCAGCTTTTCTTGCTTTAAAGACTATCAGGACAGGGGAGAGCAATTCAAAAAATATGCAAAAGAACTAAATGAAAAATAAAGGAAAAAAACCAGATTTATTAATTTTAATAACTATCTTTCTCCTTTTATTTTTAGGATTTTTAATTTTAGCCGGCGTTTCAATAACTATTTCTAATAAATATTTTAATAATTCTTTCCATTTTATAATCCACCAACTATTATTTGGTTTTTTACCTGGAATCATATTGGGATTTATTGCTTATAAAATAGATTTAAAAATTATCAAAAAATATGCCCTATTTTTAATCATTGTCGCTATTTTTTTGATGCTCTTAATATTTATCCCAAAAATAGGAATTTCGGGTGGCGGGGCTAACCGCTGGATATCCTTTTTTGGTTTTAGTTTTCAACCCTCTGAATTCCTAAAATTAGCTTTCATTATCTATCTAGCCGCCTGGCTTAGTAAACATAAAAAAGAAAAACACAGCTTTTTAAATTTCTTTTTGCCAATTATTATAGTTTTAGCTATAATCTGCGTTCTTTTGATTTTTCAACCAGATATAAGCACTCTGGTAGTTATTGCTATTGTGGCTTTAATAATGTATTATATTTCCGATACTCCCATCTGGCAAACTTTAGTTTTGATTTGTTCTGGATTTGTCGGCCTATTTATTTTAATAAAAATTGCCCCCTATAGGTTAAATCGGATATTGGTTTTTTTAAGGCCTGATACTCAACCTTTAGGAATAGGATATCAATTTAAACAATCTCTTACTGCTATTGGTTCTGGTAGAATTTTTGGCCAAGGATTAGGTTTAAGCATACAAAAATTCAGTTTTCTGCCTCGACCAATGACTGATACTATTTTTGCTGTATTTTGCGAGGAAACTGGATTTATCGGCGCTTGTCTTTTAGTCCTCTTGTTTTTAATATTTATGTGGCAAGGTTTAAAAATAGCAAAAAAAACTAATGATGATTTTCTAAAACTAATGACTGTCGGCATCGTCTCTTGGATTACTTCACAAGCTTTTATAAACATCGGAGCTATAATCGGCATATTGCCTTTAACTGGGATTCCTTTGCCCTTAATCAGTTACGGTAGCTCACATCTTTTAATAGAATTAATCGCCCTTGGATTACTCTTAAATATTTCAAAAAAAATATGAAAATATTATTTACCGGAGGCGGTACCGGTGGCCATATTTATCCAATTTTATCAATCATTAGAGAAATTAAAGAAAAAACTTCTCTTTATTATATTGGTCCAAAGGGCAATTTTGGCTTAAGGGAACTCCAAGAAGAAGGGGTAATGATAAAAACTATTTCTGCTGGAAAATTAAGGAGATATAAAAAACCTTTAGCTATTTTAAAAAATATTTTTGACATTATTTTTAAAATTCCTATTGGTGTTATAAGCGCATCTCTTGCCCTAAATACAATAAGACCAGATGTAATTTTTTGCAAAGGAGGTTTTGGCAGTTTTCCTGTTATTATCGCCAATAAATTATTCAAATTTCCATTGTTTGTTCACGAGTCTGATTCTGTGGCTGGCAAAGCTACTAATTTGGCAGCCAAAGATGCAGTAAAAATATTCACTTCTTTTGAGAATACAGAAATTATTGGAAATTATAAAAATAAAATTATTTGTGTTGGAAATCCTATAAGAAAAAATTTGCTTTTGGGTAGCGCAAAAGAAGCAAAAGAGATGTTTAATATTACAGAAGAAAAACCTTTAATTTTGATTATGGGAGGTTCTCAAGGGGCAGAAGAAATAAATGAATTAATTTTGCCTATTTTGCCCGAATTACTTAAAAATTTTGAAATAATCCATCAATGCGGAACAAAAAATTTTGATAAAACCGACCTCTTGTACAGAACTATTATAGAAGAAGAAAGCTTGGACAAATATTATCATCTTTTCGATTTTTTGAATGAAGAACAAATGGCTCAATCCTTAGCTGCTGCTCATTTGGTAATTAGTCGAGCTGGAGCAGCGGCTATTTCCGAAATAGCAGCCACCGGCAAACCCAGCATTTTGATTCCTTTGCTAAATTCTGCCCAAAACCACCAAGCTAAAAATGCTTATCTTTATGCGGGTAGGGGAGCAGCCAATATTTTAGAACCAGAAAACCCAACGCCTCATATGCTTTACTCTAAATTAATCAAAATCTTTTCTAATCCGGAACAATTAAAACAAATGAAAAAAGCGGCTTTAGGTTTTGCTAAAATAGAAGCTGGAGAAAAAATTGCCAAATATTTGACTTCTTACAAATAAGACAATAAAAAACTTGAAAACTAATAAAAAGGCGGTTAAAATTAATTAATGAGCGAAAAAGAAAAAAATATAGAGAATCCTAGGGTAAGGATTGCACCATCTCCAACCGGTTTCTTGCATATAGGAACTGCCAGAACCGCGCTTTTTAATTATCTTTTCGCTCAAAAATACCAAGGTAAATTTATCTTAAGGATAGAAGATACAGACGAAGCCCGCTCTAAAAAAGAATATATAGAAGATATTGTAGAGGGTTTAAAATGGTTAAAAATTTTTTGGGATGAAGGTATAAGCCCTGATGACCCAAGCAAAGAACTGGGAAAATATGGTCCCTATAAACAAAGCCAGCGAAAAAATATCTATAAAAAATATATTCAAAAATTATTGGACGAAGATAAGGCTTACTTTTGCTTTTGTACCAAAGAAGATTTAGAAGCCCAACGCCAATATCAATTAAGTATAGGCCAACCGCCAATATATAATGGTAAATGCAGAAATTTAAAAAAAGAAACTATCCAAGAATTTTTAAAACAAGGAAAGCCCCATATAATAAGATTTAAAAATCCTGATGGAAAAATTGTTTTTAAAGATTTAATTAAGGGTAAAATAGAATTTGACGCTAGCTTGATAGGAGATATGACAATTGCAAAAGATATAGATTCGCCTTTATATAATTTAGCAGCTGTTATTGATGATTACGAAATGAAAATTTCCCATGTTCTAAGAGGAGAAGATCACATCTCAAATACCCCAAAACAAATACTATTACAAAAAGCATTAGAAATTGAAAATCCTGAATATGGACATTTTCCTTTAATTTTAGGACCTGATAAAAGCAAATTAAGCAAGAGACATGGAACAGTTTCAGTTAATCAATATAGGCAAGAGGGTTATCTGCCCGAAGCAATGGTCAATTTTATAGCTTTTTTGGGTTGGAACCCAGGAACAGAGAAAGAAATATTTCCCTTAAATTCCTTAATTAAAGAATTCTCATTAGAGCACTGCCGACAATCTTCGTCTATTTTTAATCTAAAAAAACTTAATTGGATTAACGGTTTTTATATAAGAAATAAGTCACTCAACAAGCTAACCGAACTCTGCCTTCCTTATTTTATTAACGCTGATTTAATTGAACCATTTTTTGAAACAGAAGAGCATTTAGTAGGCATTGGTCCAGTAGATATAAAACAAAGCTATCTAATAAAAGAAACCGGAGAAAAAATAGAACCGGAAAAACTGGAAAAAATAGTTGAAATTTATCAAGAACGGCTTAAACACATAGCTGAAATAGTTGATTTAACAGACTTTTTTTTCAAAAAAGAGCTATTCTATAAAAAAGAGCTTCTTTTGTGGAAAAAGATGGAAGAGAAAGATTTAAAGAATGTTTTAAACGCTTTAGAAGGGCTATTGGAGCCGATTTCTACTTCAATATGGGTAAAACCACATTTAGAGGATTTATTGCTTAAAAAAGCGACTGAAATCGGTCCAGGAGGGGATAGGGGTTGGCTTTTATGGCCTCTAAGAGTAGCTTTAAGCGGAAAAAAATCTTCAGCTCCACCTTTTGAGATTGCTGAAATTTTGGGAAAAGAAAAAACTTTGCTAAGATTAAATCAAGCAAAACTTAAATTATGATTCAAAAAGGGGATTGGTCTAAAATTTTTATTATTTTCATTCTATCTTTTCTGTTTTTATTGTGTTTAAATTCTGTATTTGCTCAAGAATCAGATTTAGAACCGCCCGATTCAAATCTGGGAAAAAGAATATTAGATAAAACGGCCAGCTCTAGCAAATCTCTATTGGGTAAAGTGGGTGAGACACTGAAGAGCTGGATATCCTCTATCATTCCTTATCTAGAAAACCTTAACTCAAAAATCAGTGATTGGTGGATTAATAAAGCCAAACCTTGGTTTATAAATTTTTATAATTCTATTGTGTTTTATCTTAATAAAGAAATTATTATAAATTAGTTTTTTTATACACTTGACACCCTTTTTCGGGGGAGATATTATATATAGTAGTTAGTCGCATAATACATCTTAACAGACTTCAGATAAGTATAAGCACTTCTCCGAAGAAATCTATGCAAAAAAGCAATAAACCAATTACAAAACATTTAACTGATTTCTTGGATTGGCTTGATATTGAGAAAGGTTTGTCTTATAAGTCTCAAGAAAACTATCATCGGTTTCTAAAAAGTTTTTTTGATTTTATAAAATTAAGTCATCTGCAAAATCTAAAACCTCATCAGCTAACTCCTGAACACATTTTTAAATATAAAACATATCTTTCTCGCCAAAGAATCAAAGCAGATAAAAAACAATTAAAAAGAAATACTCAAAACTACTATCTTATTGCCCTACGTGCTTTGTTAAACTATTTTGCAGATAAAGATATTATCTCCCTACCTTCAGAAAAAATAAAATTAGCTAAACAAAACAAAGAAAGAAAAATAAATTTTTTAGAGCTGGAAAAAGTAGAAAAACTACTTAAAGCTCCAAATGTTTCTAGAAAAACTGGCTTAAGAGATAAAGCTATTTTAGAAATACTTTTTTCAACAGGTTTAAGGGTAGCTGAACTTGTAGCTCTAAACCGAGAACAATTTCAGTTTAAAAACGACTCCAAAATCATAGAAGTTACAATTAGAGGCAAGGGCGGTCATCTAAGAACAGTCTTTTTATCAGAAAGAGCAATTCATTCTCTAAAAAAATATTTAAGAACAAGAAACGATGGTTCGAAGGCTTTGTTTATCTCTTATAAAGGCAGGACTCCTAATAATCGTCTTACTACTCGTTCAATAGAGAGAATAATAAAAAAATACGCAATTAAATCCGGATTGCCAGTAGACACATCTCCGCACACATTAAGACATAGTTTTGCTACTGACTTGCTTTTAAAAGGTGTTGATTTGAGAGTTGTCCAAGAGTTTCTTGGACATAGAGATATAAGCACTACTCAAATATATACCCATGTTACCAAGCCTCACCTTAAAAAAATCCATGAA
>CAZWYU010000058.1:0-6102 GCA_964638595.1 uncultured Candidatus Saccharibacteria bacterium | reverse complement strand
CCCCCACACTAATTAAGCAGAGATTTTATCTAATTTTGCGCAAAGCGCACTGCTTGATTAATGTGGGGGTGAAGAGCTTCTAAGCTCATTCGCCTTAGGCGAATTCGCTAAGAATTTCTTTCATTTACCCTGTCTTTGTTTATGCTTCGGATTATTACATATAACATAAAGGCGCCCGCGTCGACGGACTATTTTACAATCTTTACATATTTTTTTTACAGACGCCCGTACTTTCATTAAAAAAAATAATTAATTTAGTAAATTACGATTTTTTTCTCCCCAGATAAAAAAATTTCTCAATTCAAGAATATATATTTACTCTGTTAAATAATTTGCTTTTTAAATTATACCGAAAGCGTATTTAACTTAGTAAATACCTTGACAAATCAAGGTTCTCCCCCCGCTTCTATCCTCCCTCTTAAAGAGGGGGGGGATTAAAGAGAGGAATTTTTTCTCTCCCTTTTTCTTCTCCCTTTTTCAAAGAAAAGGATTCACTCCCCGTCTTTTTTTTAAAAAAAGGAGAATAAGAAGGGACTTCTTTTTCACTATTTAAATATTCTTATTTCTTTCTATAAACTATTCTTCCCCTATTGTCTTCTGTGTTAGCCATTTCTACCACTACCCTGTCTCCCGGTAAAACTTTAATTCTGTGAATTCTCAATTTGCCAGCTAAATGAGCTAGCACTTCTTTGCCTATATCAAGTTTAACTCTAAAAGTCGTACTCGGTAGAGCTTCTATGACTATTCCCTCTATCCTATTGGCTTCGTTTTTACTACTCATTTATAATTGGTTGTTAGCATAGCATTATTATATTTTTCAGTCAATACCCTAATCAAAACTAATCTGAATTTCTATATTCTCATCTTCTTGGCAGGCTTTTTTAACCCAGAATGGTTTGAAAATCACTTTTGGCTGTTTTTCTAAATCTGGATAAATTTCAATGGTATATCTCAAAATTTCATTTTTCTTCCGACCTTTAGCAATCTCTTTAATTGCTTCTTTGTCAATATCAGAATAAATTTTTCCTTTGATAGAAATATCAGCGGTAGCTTTACTCACTCCATTTGCTTGGGCTTCTACCGCAAAAGTAGTCGGCAAAAATTGTAATTCTAATTTATCTTCAACAAATTGCTTGTTTGCAGGAATACTAGATAACAAATACTCTCTGGCAAATTCTTGCAAATAAGCTGTTTTAACTGCCAAAGTAGTAGCCTTGAGTTTAATTTCATAAGTAAAAATATCTTTCTGCTCTCCAATAGACGCTCCGATTAATCCCTGTTCTAAGGATTCATATTCAATTGATTTGTCTAAAATTTTATAGTCCTGGCCAGCCTTTTCTCTCAAAACTTGTTCTGCTCGCTCTTTTGCCCATTCTATAATCTCTTTTTGAGCCCTTTCTATATCATCTTTGCTAATTATTTTAACCTCACTCTCGGTGCCACCTATCATCTTATCAAAAGATTTTCCATAAACATCATAGTAAAGCTGGGGAGGTGAAAAATTACGCAGACCGGGTATAGAAAAACTGGCTGACTTAATATTATATTCGGGACCGGCTTCAGCGGCTATAACCGGCACATCTATATTTCCTCCACTAGGTATTGTAATTCTTTTTTGAGAGCGAAAAAGCCTAGTTGGATCCGTGGAAGAAAGAAATCTTGTGCCTTCTACTAACGTAATATTTCGGTTAGCTTCATTATAAACCTTAATTACTCCTGTAGCTTTTTGGCTATCTTGAGCCGTAGAAGCGTTAAATTCTTTACTAAAAACACTTTCTGCTTCCATCAACTCGGCTGGAAGCAATGGATCTGAAATCTCTAATTCACTTAAAGAAAATTTTTCTAAAGCAGTGCTAAAATTAAGGGTAGCCGTAAAATCAACTTTATAGGTTTGGGGAGAGATATTAATGATAATCTTCTTGGCTGAAGAAAAATTCCAATAAACGACTAAAATTAAAAAAAATAAGAGAAGAATATATATAAAATTTTTTTTAATCTTAGCTCTTCTATTTTTATAAATCGCCTCTTTTTTAACTTCCTCGCCTTTAAAAATATTTAATCTTTTGTTGGGCGGTAAAATATCGTATATTTTTCTTTTTGGCATAATTAAAACTATTAAAAATTATCTATATTATTAATTATCAAGCTTTTTAAGCTCACAGAATAGAAAATAAAAAAATAAAAGAAAATCAAACCAATAAACAATAGTTAAATCTTTTAAAAAACCCTCGCCTTGCTCAAAAAACCTGAATACTTTCCTTGCCAAGCTATATCTATAAAAAATCTCATTTTATTTTTTTCCTATTTTTTTCACACAGCATACTTTCCATAATTGTCTCTTTATTCCAGAACTGCTTTTACTCTGCGAATTCCTGCTCCAACGGCTTTTTGCTGAATAATTTTGAATTTTCCTAAATCGCCTGTTTTTTTGGCATGCGGACCAGCACAAATTTCCTTAGAAAAATTGCCTATTGAATAAACGCTTACTCTTTCTGGATATTTCTCTTTAAAAAATGATAAAGCACCGCTTTTTATCGCTTCTTCTAGGGGCATTTCCTCACGACAAACAATTAAATCTTCTTTAATTTTTTGATTAACCAAAGATTCTATTTCTCTTAACTCTTTATCTGTCAATTTTCTATCAAAAGAGAAATCAAATCTTAGACGTTCTTTGTTTATATCAGAGCCCATTTGCCTAACTTGCTCACCTAAAAATTTTCTTAAGACTGCATGAAGCAAATGAGTGGCTGTATGTAATTTAACAGCTTCAGTTTCTTTTTTTGCTTTGCCTAAGCCACCAAATTTTTTACTCGCTCCTACTCTAGAAACCAGTCTGTGCTTTTCCTGGGCTCTTTTAAAACCGTCTAAATCAACCCTGAAACCCTTCTTCTTAGCTAATTCTTCTATTATTTCCAATGGCAAACTATAGGTCTCATAAAGCCTAAAAGCGTCCTTTCCGCTTAATATTCCTGTCTTTAAAAAAACCGCTTTATTAAATTGCTTAATTCCTTCTTTAAGAGATTTAGCAAAAGCTTCTTCTTCTTTTTCAATAATATTCAAAATTTGAGCTTGCTTTGTTAAAAGTTCCGGATAAATATCTTTATATAGTTTAATAACCTTCTTGGCTAATTCTATTAAAGAAATATCTTTGTCTTTATTTTTTTCCTTTTCTCTTACGGCTCTTCTTAAAAGACGTCTTAAAATATATCCCTGTCCTATTTTTTCTGGGACAATATTTTCCGCTGTTAGAAAAACTACTGCTTTAATATGGTCAGCTAAAATTCTAGAACTATAATCATTAGCTTCCTTTATATTGTCAAACAAATTTTCAAAAAGGTCTGTTTCAAAAATATTTTCTTTATTTTGGCAAATTAGCGTCAAACGCTCAAGTCCCAAACCAGTATCAATGCCTCTATATTTTAAAGGACTTAAATTATTATCTTCATCCTGATAATATTGATTAAAAACAAGATTCCATACTTCCATAAAGCGGTCGCAATTAGGAGATAATTTACAATTTTTCTCTGGTTTTAAATCGTAATGTATTTCAACAGTCGGACCGCAGGGCCCTTCCTTTCCAGTAGGACCCCAAAAATTTTCCTCTCGTCCAAGAGCAACTATTCTTTTTTTATTAATCTCTAATTTTCTAAAAATCTCCCCTACTTCTTTGTCTTTTTCTATTTTACCTTCTCCCTTGAAGTATGTAAACCAAAGTCTTTCTTTTTCCAAGCCAATTTCTTCTGTTAAAAATTCAATTGCCCATTTTATAGTTTCTTCCTTAAAATAATCATTAAAACTAAAATTGCCAAGCATTTCAAAAAAGGTTAAATGGCTCTCATCTCCTACTTTTTCAATATCTGAAGTTCTCAAACATTTTTGAATACTAACAACTCTGTTTCCAAAGAGAGAGTCACCTTCTATAAAATAAGGCTTAAATTGTTGCATTCCCGCGGTAGTAAAAAGAACAGATGGGTCATTGGTAACTAAAGAAGAAGAAGGAACAATTTTATGCCCTTTTTCTTCAAAAAAGTTTAAAAATTTTTTTCTTAATTGGCTTGACTTCATATCCTAGCTAACTATTCCTGCTACTTTAGGTTGTTTAATCTCCTTAATATTTTTATAAATCAAATAAGAATAAATAATTGTAAAAGGATACAATAATACAACAGCTAAAAAACTTCCTATAAAAGGAACAATTCCACAGACAAAAGAAATTAAAAAACCAATTATAATAGAAACGACGATACGGCCAAAAACTGACCACCAATAACCTTCAACTAATTTTCTACTAGAACTAAGGGCTTGGGTGCCTTTTTTATTTTCTTTAATTAAAATATATGTTGAAAACTGAAACCAAATTGCAAAAATAATTCCTGGAATAATAAGCAAGATAAAACCAAGAGACACAGCCAAGGTTGTTAAAATTCCAATCCAAAAAAATGAAAGAATTAAGTGTTTTGATTTTTTAAAACTTTCAAAAATACCAATCTTGTGATCGCTGACAACAGCATAAGTCAAAGCGGTTACTCCCCACATATGAGATACAATCAATGTAAAATAAACAATCAAAGAAATCAAAATAAAAATAAAGCCTCCTCCGGCCTCCCAAAAATAGAAACCGCCAACACCAGAAATTAAAATAATAACAAGAGCTAAAATATTTATGCCTATTGGTACAAGGATAATGCCACAATAATTCCAGAAGTTTTTCTTGTAAATTTCCCAAGTATTTTTAATTAGTTGATTTATTTCAATAAGCTTTTTCATATATTTAAATTAACTATTAATTTTTAAGTCATTAAATTTTTTCATATTAACTAAACCTATCTGCTACAACGGTAGCAGCATAAGCTTCTGGTTTTATTTTTGCCTCAAATCCATTGCCTTTAATTAAGCCAACCACCTCTTTTATCATATCTTTAGTGGCACCATTGGCGCCAACATCGGCATGAATATATTTAAAATCATACTTCAAATCTTCTTTCAAACTTTCTTCTTTGATAGCATCTCTCAATTTTAGAGCTAATTTGCAAGAAAGCAAAACTTCTTCCAGTATTCTTTGATGGAGATTATAAAATCTTTTTTTATGGTATTTAACCTTTTTTAAGAAAAATCTACCGCCAGCTCCCTTTCTCAAAACAACAATGGCAATAGGAAAAGAAGGCTCTTCTGATGAAGAGGAATCGCAACCTACAATAATTTCATAGTTATATTTTGGTTCTTCTCTAATATAAGAGAAAATTTCTTCCAAAACATTATCAAAACTAATATTGCCTTTTGTAGGATTAAAAAAAATACCTTGATGAATCTCTTTTTCCATTGTTTAATGCTAACAAAAAAGCTTTAAAATGGCAATAAATTCTTTAGACTTTAGAGATGCCCCCCCTACTAAAAGTCCATCTGTTTTTGCTTCTTCTGTATAAGACAAAGCATTTTTACTATTTAAACTTCCACCATATAGAATTTTTACTTTTTCTGCCTCCTTTTTAGAAAAAAGTTCTCTTAAGTAACTTCTAATTAAAAGTTTTATAACCATTACTTCTTCGGCCTGGCATGGCTTGCCACTACCAATAGCCCAGATTGGTTCATAAGCAATAATAACTTTAGAAATATCTTTAAGGGAAATACCCTTGAGTCCTTTTTGAATTTGTTTTTTGAGCTTTTGAGAGGTCTTGTTTTTTTCCTTATCGGCTTGGCTTTCTCCAACACAAAAAACAGGTTTTAGATTTTGCCCTAATGCTGACCTTATCTTTTGATTGATAAGACTGTCTGTTTCTTTCAGGGCTCTCCTTTCGCTATGACCAATTATAACATATTTAACTCCCAACTTTTTAAGCATTACTGCTGAAATCTCTCCCGTATAGGTACCTGATTTATAAAAGCAATCTTGAGCACCAATAGCAATTTTTCTATGCACTAGCTGTGGTAAAAAAATAAAAGGAGGACAAATTACTATTTTTGCCCTTAGTTTTTTTGGTAGACTCTTTTTAATATCAGAAAAAAGTTTGTGGGCTTTTTCGGAGGTTTGAGGATTACATTTCCAATTTGCAATAATAAATGGTTTGTTCATAATTCGATAGAAGTCCCGCACTGAATTCTGGT
>CAZWYU010000057.1:0-3758 GCA_964638595.1 uncultured Candidatus Saccharibacteria bacterium | reverse complement strand
GGTTTTGGCAAAAGCGATTTACCTGATTATGTTTGGGATGTAGAAAGGTACGCAGATTTTGTTTTTGAGTTAGCTAAGAAGCTAGGTTTGGAGAATTTTTATCTCTTGGGCCATTCTTTTGGCGGACGAGTGGCTATAAAAATGGCTAACAAGGACTCTTCTATAATCAAAAAACTAATATTAGTAGATTCTGCTGGTATTAGAGACAAGAGAAACGGTTTGTCATTTTCTAATAAGCTTTTGAGGCCTTTTAGCTTTTTGCCTGGTTTTAGTTTTTTTAGAAAAGCTTTTTATAAATTTTTCATTGGAAGCAATGACTATATAAAAGCTCAAGGTATAATGAAAGAAGTCTTTAAAAAAGTAGTTGAAGAAGATTTAGTAAATTTTTTAGAATCTATTCTGACCAAAACTTTAATTATTTGGGGTAAATTTGATAAAATGACTCCCTTAAAAGACGGAAAGCTGATGAACAAAAAAATTAAAAACTCTCAACTTGAAATTTTAAAAAGTGGTCATTCTCCTCACCTTGATTTGCCTTGCAAATTAGCAAAAATTATCAAATCCTTTATTTATGAAAATTGATTTTTTAGACAAAAACGTGTCAGACTGGGATCAATTTGTCATTGAAAACAATGGTAGTTTTCTTCAAAGTTTTGGGTGGTTCAAATTTGAAAACGATTTAGGAAGAGAAATTCTAAAGGTAAGAATTAAAGAGAAAGATAAAACCATTTTTCAGTCTTTAGTTATTCAAAAAAAAATTCCTTTTATTAAAAAATTATATTCTTATATTCCCTATGGTCCGGTCTTTGATAGGAGATTAATACCGTCTAAAAAAAGAGAAGTGATGAAGCTTTTTTTAGAAACAGTTAAAGAAAAAACTGTTTTTTTAAGAATAGAACCTTATTCGGAAACTTTATGGCCAGAAGGTTTTTATTATACAAAAACGGTTAATCGGATTCAGCCACAAAAAACTCTAACATTGAACTTAAAAGAGCCGATAGAAATTCTTCTTTCAAACTTTCAAAAAAATTGCCGATATAATATTAATTTAGCTGAAAGAAAAGGAGTTAAAGTGATTATTAAACAAGATTATAGCTCTGAATTCTATCGTTTACTTAAAAGGGTTTCTAATAGGAATAAATTCAGAATTTTTAAAGAAGAACATTACAAGGAGTTTTTTAAACTCAACGACAAAAATCTAAAAGCTAAATTATTTTTGGGTAGTTATAGAAAAAAAGTTATTGCCGGCTATATTGTCGTTTTTTTTAATAAGACGGCCACTTGTCTTCATGGTTCTGCTGATTTAAAGTATAGGAAATTGAAAGTAGCAAATTTGTTAGTCTGGAAAAGGGCGGAATATGCCAAAAATAATGGTTATGATTTCCTTGATTTGTGGGGGATAGATAAGAATCGCTGGCCTGGTATAACCAACTTTAAAGAGAGTTTTGGCGGTACAGCACATAAATATCCAGATTCAAAAGACATTGTTTTTAATAAACCACTTTATCTAGGATATAATTCTTTAAAGAAATTTTTATGATTTATGAATTAATTCTTCTATTCCTATTTTGGCTTGTCCATATTGCTAGAAGAAGTCTATTTTTTCTTTATTTTTTTCAGATTAAAGAATATCGTTTAGATAGGTCTTTAGAGGAGATTAAGAGAAAAAAAGAACTTTTTTTCTCAAAATATTTTTTCTTAGGTTTAATCTTACTTTTTTTCTATAAGCTAATTCCTTTTTATACTCTTTTTATTTTTCATTTTCTATATTTTCTATATTTTATATTCTTTTTATATTCTTTTTATTCATTTTTAAAAAAGAAATGGCATTTCCCTATTTTTACTTCTAAAATGATAATTTGGGTTGTTTTAGTTTTTACTTTAGAGATAGGTTTTTTCTTTTTATTTTTAAAAACAGCATTATACATTATTTTGCTTGAAATTTTTCTTCCTTTATTTTTGTTTTTATCTCTTCAAATTGTTCAATTTTTTGTTTCTTTTGCTAAAAAAAGAATTATCAAAAAAGCAAGCAGAAAGAATCTTAATATGAGGGTAATTGGTATTACCGGTTCTTATGGGAAAACAACAACTAAAGAAATACTTTATCAACTATTGAAAACAAAGTATAAAGTTGTAAAAACAAAAGAACACATTAATACGGAAATAGGAATTGCTAAAACTGTTTTGAACATAAAAGATGCAGATATTTTTATTTGTGAAATGGGGGCTTACAAGAGAGGGGAGATTAAAGCAATTTGTAATATAGTAAAACCTGATATTGGGATTATAACAGGAATCAACGAACAGCATTTAGCTCTTTTTGGTTCACAGGCTAATATTGTTAAAGGAAAATATGAATTGATAGAAAGTTTGCCAGAAGATGGCTTGACTCTATTCAATGGAGAGAACAAATATTGTTTAGAACTCTTTAAAAAGACTAAAAAGAAAAAAATATTGTATCAATTCCCAGAAAATTTGCAGGTTAACAAAGAGGGAAGCATTTTTTCAATTAATAATGTTCAATTTACCAGCAAGCTTTTAGGCAAGCACAATGTTTTGAATATTTTAGGAGCTGTTAAAATTGCTTTAGAGCTAGGTGTAAGCTTAGAAGAATGTGCTAAAATCTGTAGAGATTTAGGGCAAGAGCTTGGAGGCATGGTCTTAAGAGGCAGGGTGATTGATTCCAGCTATTCTTCAAATCCAGATGGAGTAATGGCTGCGCTAGATTATCTTAGTTTATGGGAAGGCAAAAAGGCAATTGTAATTAGAGGTTTAATAGAACTAGGCCCAGCCTCAAAAGAAATCCACCAAAAGATTGAAAAGAGAATACTAGATGTTTGTGATATCGCCATAACGACTACTAAGGGTGTTTTTAAAAATATTGAATTTGTCTCTAGTACAGAAACTGTTATGAAAAAATTGCAGGATGCTGACATAATTTTAATTGAAGGCAGAGCGTCTGAAAAATTAATAAAAAAATTGTACAATAACTAAACATCAATAATTGTTCTCCTTTTAGTTAAAAATATTATGTTCTTCAAAAAACCCATATTTATATCCCTTTCTCCAAATGTAGAAAAAGACGATATAGCTTTAAGTTTTAAAGTGCTTTTTAAACCTTTTAAGTGGAAAGAAGGAAAAGCAATAAAATTATTAGAGCAGAAATTTCAAGATTTTTTAGGGATTAAAAATGTTTTTTCTTTTAATAGCGGGAGAATAGCTTTTTTAGCTATTCTAAAAAATTTGGACCTAGAGAAGAACGATGAGGTCTTAATTCAGGCTTTTACCTGCAATGCAGCAGTCAATCCTATACATTGGGCTGGCTTAAAGCCTGTTTTTGTTGATATGCAAAAAGAGAGTTTAAATATGAATCCCAAAGACTTGGAGAGAAAAATAACTTCAAGAAGCAAGATAGTTTTAGTTCAGCACACTTTTGGAAAGCCGGCTAATTTAGAGGCTATTTTAGAAATTTGTAGACAGCATAATCTAATTTTAGTTGAAGACTGTGCTCACTCTTTAGGAGGAAAATACAAAGGAAAAAAACTTGGAACATTTGGCAGGGCATCTTTTTTCAGTTTGGGCAGGGATAAAATAATATCTTCTGTTTATGGAGGCATAACAGTAACAAAAGATGAGGAATTGGCTAAAAGAATAGCTAGCTTTCGCGAAGAATTAAAATTTCCTTCTCTTCTTTGGATTAAAAAACAGCTTTTGCATCCTATATTAACAAAGCTTATTATAATTCCTTTGTATTCTTT
>CAZWYU010000056.1:0-11049 GCA_964638595.1 uncultured Candidatus Saccharibacteria bacterium | reverse complement strand
GCAAGCGGGCTCGCCGCGTTCTTTATTAAAAACTGCCAAAGAACCTGTAAAAGATATCGACTCAAACCATATTTTGTAAAAAAATTCTTAAAGCTAATTTTAGAAAGCTTCAAAATTAAAATCAATCAATATAAATTATGAATTGGAAATATATTCTAATTGTAGGTTTGTTAAGTTTCTTAATTGGTGGAAACATTTTTGGTGTATATTTTGCTACTAATAAAATAATTCTTTACGAAGACGGTAAAAGAATAAAACACAGTCTGATTTTTCATAATCACGATATCTCGAACCCCGCCTGCGAGAATGGTGTTTGTTATATAGGACAACAATATGATTCAGCAACTTTCTACAAAACAAAAGACGATAAGGTTTTAAGCTACAGTGAATGGCAGGATAATTGGTATTTAAACAAAAAAGGTTGCGATACTTATGTTACAGAAAAATACAGATTTCAAGAAGACTTAAACAATTGGAAGACAAGTAATGAGTATAAAAGGATGTGGAAGGAGTATGTAGAGTCTGACGATGAATCAGAAAAGGCGAAATTGTGGAATGAAATAAGTGAAGAAAGAAATGACTATATGCAGAATCTTGGTCACTATTGGTATTATAATCCAGAATGCAAATGTCCTTGCAAGGATTATTCAAATGTTTATTTTAAAAATCTTAAAGAGAATGCAGTATATTCTATAACCATTTCGTTGCCTCCTCCAGAAGGGGGCGAACCTGCTAAAGAGGGAGAGTTTTTTGGGGGAAGAATTGGAAACCCAAGAACACTTGCCGTGGATATTAAGAGGGGAACGGTAGGTGAAGAATTCGATATAGGAGGTAAAAAATTCGACATGGGGAAATTATTGTATTTTATCTCCGGGGCAGCAATTATTGTTATAATTGGGATCATAGTTAAGAAGATCTTATCCAAAAAGAAGAAAAGATAAACAGAATAAAATGCTTTCTGCTTTTAGGTTTCTATAACAATTTGCCTAGCCAAAGAAAAATTTAAAATTGTCAAAACAGCGGCAAAAAATGTTCGAACTATCTTTAATATAGTACACTTTATTCTATCACTTCCTCTGCTAGTTGATTATAGGCTCTAGCGGCTCTAGAATTAGGAACAGTCTTCAAAATCGGTTCCTTTTTTTCCGGCAATTGAGCCAGAATAGCTGCTTGAGGTATTGTTGTATTAAAAAGTTTGTCTGCAAAATCTTTTTTTGCAGATTTAAATATCTTCCGAGAAAGCAAGCTCCTCCAGAGATACATAGTTATTAAAATCCTAATTCTTTCAATATCCATTTTTCTTTTATCAATTATAGAAACGAAGTCTTTAGCTGAACGCATTGCTAATGGTTCTGCTTGAACCGGGATGATAACTTCATCTGCAGCAAACAAAGCGTTTTGCATTAAAATATCAAAGTTTGGAGCTGTATCTATTATTACAAAATCATACTCTAGTTCTTCTAGAACTTTTTTTAAACGCAATTCTCCTCTCCTAACTTTATCTAATTCATTTTTGGCTTGTCTTAAGCCTGAAGACGAAGGAATAAGATCAAAGCCAAAATAGGGGGTATTCTTAATTGAAATACTAGGTCTTATTTTTTGAAGTAAAACATCTTCAATAAAATTTTTCTTTTTCTGAACTCCTAAACAAAAACTGGCGTCAGATTGAGGACTTAAATCTATTAACAAAATCTTTTTGCCCAAAGCAACCAAAAACATAGACAAATTTATAGCAACATTGGTTTTGCCAACTCCTCCTTTTAAATTAGCAATTGCTATGATTTTGGACATTAGAATACTTTATATTTTAGCTATTAAAATACCATATAACAAATTAACCAAAAATTCAATCTGAATAAACTGAATAAAAAATCTGTGCTCTTCTGTACGTCTCCCCTAAAAAAGGCACTATACGCTTTATAAGGTTTGACTCAATTAGTCTTATATGCTAATTTATAATCGCAAACCTATCAGTTAAGGAGGAAAATATGAACGGAGCAAAGGTTTTGGTTATAAAGGACCAATCAGAAAATCAACGTAAAACACTAAAAAAAGCACTAAAAGGCAAGAATATTCAATTTATATGGGCAACTTCAGAGAATGAAGCAAAAACCCGTATTGCAGAGTGCAGTATTAATGGCTGGCTCCAGTTAGACGCAATAATAATAAGTGATTTTTTGGGCATTCATGAGACATCAACAGCTTTAATCAAAGAATTCACAACAACCTTTTTGGGAAATATTATTGGAATCTCTGAAAAAGAAAGTTTTCAAGAAAGACTAAAAAAAGCCGGCTGTCATTATGTCTGCGACTATGACTCCCTGCCTCAAGTGCTCCTCTATGTTTTAGGATTATAAAAATTATCTCTGCTCTGCCAACCAGCAAAAAATGGTTGGCTTTTTTTATTAAGAAAAAAAGAATAAATCCTTATTTGTTTATAAAAATTTTCTGAGTAGGATAAGCCATCTCAATTCCCTCTATTTCAAAAGCTTCCTTGATTTTTAAATTAATTTCTTGTTGGGTATCCATATATTTATTATAATCACTGGAATTAAGGTAATAAACAACTTCAAAATTCAAGCTAAAATCAGCAAACTCTTTAAAATGGGCTCTATCTAAATCGGCCAGTTCAATATCAGCCATTAGCTTTTCAATTATTGAAGGCACTCTTCTAAGCTTTTCTGTAGAAGTTTCATAAGTCAAACCAAAAACAAAAGCAATTCTCCGCTTTTCCATTTTTTTGTAATTATGGATTCTAGCCTCGGTTAATTCCTTATTAGAAACTATAATTTCTTCTCCCTGTAAACTTTGCAGTCTAGTGGATTTAATACCGACGTGATTAACCGTTCCCATATCTTTTCCAACAATAATAAAATCACCTGTCTGAAAGGGCTTATCAAAATAAATGGCAAAAGAAGCAAATAAATCACCTAAAATATTTTGGAGAGCAAAAGCAATCGCAATACCGCCAATACCAAGCCCAGCTACCAATGCGGAGATGTTATATCCAAGATTCTGAAGAAGAATAATAATAGCGATAGCCCAAACAATCCCCTTAAGAATTTTTGCTAAAAGGTCTATTACTGATTTATCAAGTTCCTTTCCTTCTTTTTGTTTAAGAACTAAAAGTTTGTTTGTGCCATAATCTATTAAAGACTGAATAGCTTTAACAATATAGTAAACAATTATAAAGAAAAGAAAATAACCAATAATCCTAAAAACTGTATCTCTAAAATTTAAAGGTCTTATGGCTATATAAAAAGAAAGGAACATGTAAAAAAAACTTCCGACAGAATCAATAATTTTAACTAATAAATCATCAATGTCAGTTTTTGTTTTCTCGCTTATTTTTTTTAAACGCAGGACAACAATCCCTCTAAAAATTCTCAAACCTATCAAAACAGCAAAAAAGATTCCCAAGGAGATTAAATAATCGAGGATTGTATTGTTTAAAAAAGAATAATTTATAAATTCAAAACTCATGTTATAATAAATTTTAATTAATATACTTTATCATGACTAAAAAACACTTGCAAAATATTAACAAAACCCGCTTAAAAATTCAAGAAAAAACAATTACTTTAATTCTTGGCGGTTTTGGTTTGGTGGCTGCATTAGCTTGGAATGAAGCTATCAAAAGTCTTTTTGAAGAAATGTTTGAGAAAAGAGGAACTTTAATAAGCAAATTTTTTTATGCCTTCTTAATCACAATTATTGTAGTAATAATATCAATTCAACTCCAAAAAATTTCTAAGAAGAATTAAAATAACTCTTATTTGTTAAGCTTTATTTTAATAATTTTATTAAAAGAAAAAGGTCTTGGCTTTGACAAAAAACTAAAACCCAAAGCGCCTATCATTGCTAAAATAAAAGTTGCCCTCAACATGTTAAGTTCTTCTATCCCTTTGTTTAAGAAAAAAAGGAATAATAAACCCAATACGAAAAAATAAAAAAATCTAGAAATATGGATAGCCATTTCTCTGTAAATGATAAATTCATCGGCTTCAGCTTTTTTGGCAGCAGCTTTGTCATATAATGTAGTACGAAAAGGAATTAGAGCATAAGTTTTACAAATACGATAAAAATTCTGCCCTAAAAAAGCTGAAATTGTATTTCTGACAAGAATCTTTAAAAGCCAAGCAATACTCAAAAGAATTGAGCCAATATTTAAAAGTTTAGCTTTGTTTCTTTTACTGGTAATCCTACCCATATAAAGAGCAAAAAGAGCGGCAATCAAAAAACTGACCGTGGAAATTCCACCCATTACCTCATAATTAATACCAAGGATAAAAATGAAAAGTGGCCAGATGATAAAATCAGTTCCAGCCTCAACGCCTAAAGAAAAAAGAGCGAAAGTAGTATCTCTATTTTTTAAAATCCTTTGCCAAGCTTTTTTGTAATCATCGGTGTAAATTTCAAATCTTTCCTTAGACAAAAAAAGAGGAAAACTAGAAGCCAAAAGGGTAACTAAAACCACTGTAAAAAGTGTCATATATCCAAGACCAGCCAAAATAAGGCCGCCAATTATAGGACTGATAATGCCGGCCACCAAAGAAACTACACTCATTTTACTGACATGCCGAGCTCTTTTTTCACCCTTAGTAAAACGGATAAAATCTGTATGAAAAGCAGGCCAAAAAAGAATAGCCCCAATGCTTCGAATAAAAACAGCTAACCCAATTATCCAAAAACCGGCTTCAATAAAAAACAAACAAATAAAATAAGCAAAATAGAAAAAATGAGATAAGAGCATTGTCCGTTTTAAGCCAAGC
This sequence comes from uncultured Candidatus Saccharibacteria bacterium, assembly GCA_964638595.1. Lineage (GTDB taxonomy): Bacteria > Patescibacteriota > Minisyncoccia > Minisyncoccales > PEYH01 > CAZWQR01. The sequence continues at coordinate 6,277 of CAZWYU010000056.1, read as the reverse complement.
TTTGCCATAATCTTGCCACCAAAAACACAACCTAAAGCAAAAATACCCGAGTAAGCTGACCAAAAAAATAAAACATAAGCTATGGAATTATTAAAATGAATATATAAATAAATTGGTTCGAAAATACCAACCATTCCCATGGCTAAATAGCGGATAGCAATACTCAAAAAGAACTGAGTGGATTCTCTCTTCAAAAAATAATGTAAAGAATCTTCTAAAGAAAAATTAAATAACATATTTAAATTCTACTTGCTTTTTATCCCTAGCTTTCAGGGAATAATATTTAGTCAATTTTTTTGCTTTTTTAATAGTTTTATCTTTTATTTTACCATTATAACTTCTAATTAAAGTAGTTGGTCCTGCAATATTTTTTAATTCTATCAAAATATCTTTCGCTCTTTTTAATTTTCTAATTTCTTTATTCTCGTCTTCCTTTCTTCCGACTACTATTAAATCGCTCTCAATCCAAAAATGACGACCACAATAAAGCAAGCTTATATCCTTCTCTTTGGGTTTTAAATTACTGTCTAAAAATGCCTTCATTCTCTTAGAAAAATCCGAATCTGTCAGCAAACAACCGCCAGCCGGATTAGGATAGTCTTTAAAACCGAATTTTTTAGCCAAATATATTTGCTTCTTCCTTCCCCTTCCTCTAATACCATAAAGCTTATCTCTAAAAACTAATCCTTTCTCTTCCGCATATGTTATGGGTAAAAGTTTTGCTGATAAAGGACGTAAAATTTTACTTTCTAAGCCTGCTTCTTTTTCTAAAAATAACATCGTCTTTTTCTTCTGACTCATTGGTCTTTCATCTAATACCTCGCCGGTAACTATAAAAGAATAATTTTTTTTCTCTAAAATTTTTTTGGCTTCTTTGAGCATTAATAGCCGACAATCTATACAAGGATTCAAATTTTTGCCATAACCAAATTGAGGTTTTAAGACAATTTTAAGTTGTTGCTTAGAAATATCTACTATCCAAAGAGGCAGTTTAATTTTAGCTGCCCTCTTCCTAATATCTTTAACTGAAAAAAAATAATGCTTAAAAAAGACACCTTTTATTTTAATGCCTTGTTGCATCAAAATTTTCGCTGCTAATAAGGAGTCCAGTCCGCCCGAAAAAAGCAGAATCGCTTTTTTATTTAACATCCTTTTTAATTATCTCTCCCGGCAAAGTTATTTTATTGGGCCAAATTTTACAACCCGGATAGATAAGGGTGCCAATTCCTGTTTTTGTTCCTTCTCCAATAATAGACCCAAAATTATAACAATGAGTATCAAGCAGAATTCCTTTAATCATTGTTTTTACCGTTTGGCCATCGTGTCTTAAATTAGCAGTAATAGTACCGGCTCCTAAGTTACAATGGGCAGAAACTATAGAATCTACAACATAACTTAAATGGGCTATGTTTGTATATTCGTTAATCATTGAATTTTCAATTTCTACAGATTGTCCAATATGGCAATTATCGCCAATGCTGGTATAAGACCTAATATAGCAATTTGGACCGATAACACAGTTCTCCCCAATACTAACCGGACCCTCTATATAGGTTCCGCTTTTTATGATTGTTCCTTTACCAACAATAATTTTACCTTTTAAAGAACAACCTTCTTCTATTTTTCCTTTTTTAGAAACTTTAAGTTTTGATAAAAAAAGTCTATGAGCTTCTAAAATATTCCAACAATAACCAAGAGAAAGCCAGACTTGGGCCTCTTTATAATAAAGCTTGTTCTCTTTTATAAAATTCCTAATATAATCTACAAATTCATATTCACCTCTTTTGGATTTTCCAATGTCATAGTTAAAAATGCTTGTGGGCAAAAAATAAACTCCAACATTTGCTAAGTTGGATTTAGGACTTTTGGGCTTTTCAACTAAATTTTTAACTGTTCCGTTTTGAACTTCAACTATTCCGAAAGATTTAGGTTCTCGAGTTGATTTAACTAAAATAGAAGGAAAGTTTTTTAAAATTGTTTTTATATCTTCTCTTGAATAAATATCGTCACCGTTTAGGAGCAAAAATCTATCATTCAAATACTTAATAGCTAATTGGGCTGCCTTACCAGTGCCTTGAGGTTTTTTCTGGACAACATATTTTATCTGAAGCCCTTTATAATTTTTCCCAAAAAGAGAAATTACCGCTCGGCCTCTATCATTTGGTCTTATAATTAATATTACTTCTTTTACTAAATCAATAAGCTGGTCTAAATTACGTTCTAAGATTGTTTTTCCAAAAATCTTTAGAAGAGGCTTATCTTTAACCAAAGATAAAGGTTCCATTCTCGTTCCCTTACCAGCTGCTAAAATTACGGCTTTCATAGTTTAGTTAATTTAAAAGCCTTAATGTTTTTATCAATTTTATTTTTTGACACAATATCTTTTATCGCTTTTAATAAGCTTTTTTCTTCTAAGGGAATTAAATTATGATTTAGCGCAAAAGATAAAAGATAAATACCAGCTAAAACTGACGAACCTAATTTATTTTCCATAATATCTGTAGCCTTCATTTCATAAAGACTTTTAGAAAATGGTTTAAGTAGCTTTTTAATCTCTTCAATGCTTTCTAAACGTTTGTCTACAAACGAATGAGAAAAAATAGAATAATTGTTAATTAAAAAAACAGTTCTTTCTGGATTAGCAAGAAAGCATTCTCTCAAAGCTTCGTTTCTTTCTAAAGCCAAAATTAAATCCGCTTCTTGAGCGGGCACCAGAGGAGAAAAAATATTTTTGCCAAACCTAACCTGAACAGCAACCGAACCACCCCTTTGAGAAAGCCCGTGAAGTTCTGACATTTTGACATCAAAATTTTCTAAAAAAGCAGCTCTCGCTAAAATTTTTCCTAAAGTAATTAAACCTTGACCGCCAACGCCAGCAAAAACCACATTAAATTGTTTTAAATCTTTTTTCATTAAATTCTCAAACAAGGACTTCTGGCTATAACAACAGCCAGCTCGTTTTTAGATAAATATTTTTTAATTGTATTAACAAATTCTTTATAATCCTCTATTGGATCAATAATTTTTAAATTTTTAACACCTAAAGACTTAACTACTTCTTCTATTTTAATTTTTGCACCCTCTTCTTTATTTCCCGTATCTTTTATTCCTGGATAGGGTTGTTGCCCAGTCATTGCAGTTATATTATTATTCATAATAATTATTAAAGGATTAGAATTATTATGAACTGCATTTGCTAAAGCAGGCATCGCGGCATGAAAAAAGCTAGAGTCACCTACAAAAGAAATTAATTTTTGTTTAGGATTCGCTTTTGTAATTCCATGGGCAATGCCAATAGAAGAACCCATACAAAACAAATAATCCTGAATATTATGGGGGGCAAAAGAAGCCAGCATATAGCAACCAATGCCTCCGCCAAAAACAATATCCTCCTTCTTAAGTTTATTTTCTTTTATCGCTTGCTTCACTCCGTTAAAAACCATCCAATAAGGACAACCAGGACAAAGTGTGGGATATCTTTTTAAAGTTTTTGGCAAATCTATGTCTTTTAATTCATACCTGCTTTTTGTAACTTCAGCTATTGCTTTTGTTACTAAAGACGGTTTAAACTCTCTGGTTTCAGGTAAAATATTTTTACCAATGATTTCTAAATCACAGTTATTATCCTTTGCTAAAGCATTCAGCTCTTTTTCTAAAAATCCCTCTAATTCTTCAACCACCAATAGTTTATCAAGTTTTTCAATAAATCTTTTTAATTTTTCTTTTGGTAAGGGATAAAAAAATCCAAGTTTAAATATTGAGAGATTAAGATTTAGATATTTTAAAGCTTCTTTGACATAAAGATAGCTCACTCCTGAAGTGACAATGCCAATTTTTGAGTTCTTAAAACTTTCAATTTTGTTAATCTCGCTTTTTTCTGAAAAAACAGCAATTTTTTCAATCTTTTCTAATAATTCATCGTGCATATCCAAAACCCTTGGAGGCATAGTAACAAACTTATCATAATTTTTTACAAACTTAGCCTTATTATTGCTCTTTTTAAATTTTGAGAATTCTACTATGCTACTCTGATGACTAACTCTAGTAGTAATTCTTATCATAACCGGAATCTTAAATTTTTCTGAAATTTCATAACCAAGCTTTACAAAATCTTTACACTCTTGAGGGTCAGAAGGTTCTAAAATAGGAATATGAGCCATTTCAGCAAAGCCTCTGGTATTCTGCTCTGATTGGCCAGAGCTATGACAAGAAGGGTCATCGGCTACGACAATTACAGTAGGACCTTGACTGCCTGTATAGACAAAGGGCAAAAAAGCATCACTTGCCACATTAAGTCCAAAATGTTTCATAGCCACTAAAGTTTTTAAATTAGAAAAGCTAGCGCCGATACCTGCTTCCATTGCTACTTTTTCATTGATGGAATATTCAAAATAAAAAGGAACCTTAAAATGTTTTGAAAGATAAGAAAAAGTATCTCCAATTTCTGAGGCCGGTGTTCCCGGATAAGTGGAGATAAATTGAACCCCTGATTCTAGGGCTCCTCTAACGATAGCCTCATTGCCTAAAAGAATTTCTTTTCCTGATTCTTTTTTAAGAAATATATTCTGCCAATTCATATTTTATTTTATATCTTAACATAATTTAGAATAATTGAAAAACACTTTATTCCACAGTAACAGATTTGGCTAAATTTCTGGGTTTATCAATATTCAAACCTTTCTTAAGGGCTATATAATAGGCAAATAGCTGTAAAGGAATAACTGACAGATTTGGGCTCAACATTTCTAAAGTTTTTGGGATATAAAAAACATCATCTGCCAAACTTTTAATTTCCTGGTCATTTTCTGTGGCAATAGCTAAAACCTTACCACCCCTAGCCTTAATTTCTTTTATATTAGAAATATTTTTTTCATAAACACTGTCTCTTAAACAAATAAAAATACTGGGAAAATTTTTGTCAATCATAGCAATCGGCCCATGCTTAATTTCTCCGGCCGGCAATCCTTCGGCGTGGATATAAGAAATTTCTTTAAGTTTTAAAGCGCCCTCATAGGCCACTGGATAATTGTATTTTCTGCCAAGATAAAGAAAATTGTTAAAATTAGCATAATTTTTTGCTAAGGCTTGAATCTCTGAAGCCCTATTTAAGATTGTTTGAACTAAAGAGGGCAATTTTTCTAACTCTTCTAAAATACGCTTACCCATTGTGAGAGACATGTCTCTCTGGCGACCCAAAAAAACAGTTAGCAAAGCTAACACGCTTAATTGAGAGGAAAAAGCTTTGGTAGAGGCAACTGCAATTTCGGGACCAGCATGGTTATAAATTCCCGCGTCAACTTCTCTGGCAATGCTTGAACCTACAACATTTATAAGACCAAGAGATAAAACTCCTTTTCTCTTAGCTTCTTTTAAGGCAAATAGGGTATCGGCTGTTTCACCTGATTGAGAAATTGCCAAAATTGCATCATTATTGCGTATTACTGGTTTTTTATATCTAAATTCTGAAGCATTTTCTACCTCCACGGGAATTTCAGCATATTCTTCTATCATATACTCGCCTATTCGACCTGCTAATAAAGCTGTACCCATAGAAATAATATAGATTTTTTCTATTTCAGCCAGCCTTTTTTCTACCAGCTCTAAGCCACCAAGCTTAGCTACTCCTTCTTTTAAAATTGTTCTTCCCCGATAGGCATTCTTAATAATTTCTGGAGTCTCCCAAATTTCCTTAACCATAAAATGAGAATAACCTCCTTTTTCCGCTTGGGCTAAATTCCAATCAATTTTATGTTTCTTCTTTTGAATCCTTTCTTTTTGAAGATTAAAAATATCAAAACTATCATCAGTAATAACTCCCATTTCTCCATCATCTAAATAAATAACTTGTTTGGTATATCCTAAAACAGCCGGTGCGTCAGAGGCAACAAAATTTTCGCCCTCGCCTAATGCAACTAACAAGGGGCTGGAATGTCGGGCAAAGACAATTTTATTTGGCTCTTTTTTAGAAATAACGGCAATGGCATAAGCACCTTTAATTTCTTGTAGACTTAAGCGCACTGCTTCTTCTAAATTTCCTTGATAATGTTCTTCAATTAAATGAGCTAGAACTTCGGTATCAGTTTCAGAGATAAAATTGTGACCTTTTTGCTTAAGCTTTTCTTTTAAAAAAAGGTAATTTTCAATAATACCGTTATGAACAACAAAAATTTCCTTTTTGCAGTCCCAATGAGGATGAGCATTCACATCAGAGGGCTCTCCGTGAGTAGCCCATCTATTATGTCCTATAGCTATAGTGCCTTCTATGTTTGCATTATGT
>CAZWYU010000055.1:0-4471 GCA_964638595.1 uncultured Candidatus Saccharibacteria bacterium | reverse complement strand
TTACTAATTACTAGTTATATATTATCAAACAACATTTTCATAGTGGTCTAATCGCTTTATAGAATTATCCTCTTTTAATACTACACATATTGCGTCTATTCTAGATAATCCTCGCCATTTTTTTATTGCCATATAAGCTTTTGTATTAAGCCAAATCTTTTTTAATTTCTTTTTGTTGATTGTATCTTCGGGCAAGCCATAGTTTTCTCCTTTTTTAGTTCTCACTTCCACAAATATCAATTCTTTTCCTTTGCGTGCAATCAAATCAATCTCTCCATATTTAGTTTTATAATTCTGCTCAATTATTTTATAACCTTTTTGCTCTAAATGCTTTCTAGCAATCTCCTCTCCCAATCTCCCCGTCTCTAAATGCCCCCCTCTCTTATTCCCGGGCTTGTGCTTACCCCTTCTTCCTTCCTCCCCCTTTCTAAGGGGGAGGATATAGGAGGGGGTTTTCTTCTTTCCTCCCCCTCCTTGAGGGGGAGGATTAAGGAGGGGGTTATACTTAGTCCGACTAAGTACAACTTTTTTAAATTGTTTTTTCAAGAGTTTCATAAATTTTGGGACGATACTGTAGAACTTCTGCCATATGAGAAATGTCTATCCCCTCACTGCCTTCTAGATCAGCAACTGTTCTGGCAACTTTTATCATTTTCATATAAGATCTTGCTGATAATTGAAATTTCATACTTGCCTGCCTTAAAAGATTTTCTACTTCCTTAGTCAACTGGCAATATTTTTTAATATGCTGATTTTTCATTTGACTATTGGTTTGTATAAATTCTTTACTAAAACGTTTATTTTGCCTCTGCCTAGCTAGATTTACCCTTTTTCTAATCTCTTCTGATGATTCTAAAGATTCAGAGGCATTTTGGTTTTCTGAAAACTCATCTAAATCTACTGGTTCAACATTTATATGTAAATCAATCCTGTCTAAAATGGGTCCTGAAATTCTTTTTTGATAATTTCTTATCTGGCGGGGAGTGCAAACACATTGTTTTTTGGGGTGGTTTAAATAACCGCACGGACAAGGATTAGCCGAAGCTACTAGCATAAAATCCGCCGGATATTTTACCCTCTCCCTGCTTCTAGAAATTGTTAAATAACCGTCCTCTAAAGGTTGTCGCATTGCTTCCATTACTGCTCTAGGAAATTCATTAAACTCATCTAAGAATAAAACTCCCATATGAGCCAAACTCACCTCTCCCGGATGCGGTTTTGTCCCTCCACCTATAAGCCCAACGGGAGAAGCTGTATGATGTGGCGCTCTAAACTGCCGACTGGTTATAAGAGAACCGCCTGGAGGTATATTTCCTGCCGCAGAATATAATTTAGTCACTTCTAATGATTCCTTTTCATTTAGAGGAGGTAAAATTCCCGGCAAAGCTCTTGCCAACATTGTTTTTCCCGAACCCGGACTGCCAATCATAATAATATTATGGCCTCCAGCCGCTGCTATCTCCATAGCTCTTTTTGCTTGCTCTTGGCCTAAAATCTCTTTCATATCAAACTCGGCCGGGGTATCTAATATATTCTCTCCTTCCTTATAAACAGCAGGACTAATTACTGTTCTGCCTAAAAAATGCGAAACAAGTTGAGATAAACTCTGTAGTGGATAGGCCTCTATCTCCTTAACAACCGCTGCTTCATTTGCAGAATCTTTAGGCACAAACAATTTTTTAAAGCCTTTTTCTTTGGCGAATAAACCCAGCAAAAATGCCCCTTTGGTATGTCGCAAAGAACCATCAAGAGATAGTTCTCCAAAAAACAAAGATGATTCAGGCAATGGAAATCTGAATACAGCTCTCAAAATTCCTAAAGCAATTGGCAGGTCATAAAAAGAACCTTCTTTTGGAATATCAGCCGGAGCCAAATTAACTGTTATCTTCTTATTTGGAAAATCTATACCAGAACTTGAGATAGCCGCCCTAACCCTCTCTTTACTCTCTTCAACCGCTTTGTCTGGAAGACCAACTATCTCAAAACCTGGTAAACCTCTGTTTGCTAAATTAACTTCTACATCAACTTTTATCGTTTCTAATCCAGAATTTGTTGCCGAAAAAACCTTAGTAAACATATTTTTTTAAATTAACGGATTGATGGGTTATAAATTGCTTATCCTTTCTTTTCTTCTCTAAATACTAAATAAATCCGCCTATTTGACCAGCTAAGTTTTTCAAATCTTCATTAACTTTTTCAAACTCCTTTTTTGCAATATAGCCGACTGATAAAGCAATATAAATTTGATTTCTAACCTCCCCTGTTGAACCTTTAGAAATTCTTAAAAATCTTATAAATTCATTATTGTTGTTCTTTTCAAAACCTTCTACAATATTTGAACTAACCGAAATTATTGCCCTTTTTATTTGTCTCTTAAGCCAAAGTCTGTAGAAAATTCTTTCTTACTCGCTAAATCATAAACTTCTTTGGTAATTTTCAAGCTCAATTTCCATATCGTTAACTCTTCAAATTTTTTAATTTTTATAATAATTCGTTAATTCGTTAATTCGTTAATTGATATAATATTTATTATCTTGTTGTTTAATCAAACCTTTAAGTTGCATCAAAGACAATTTGGCACTTAATTCTGAAACGGGCACCTTTGTGGTTCTGGCTAAATCATCTACGTTCGCTGGTTCCTTTTTTAGATGCTCAATAATTTCCTGCTCAATCTTGTCTTTCACTCCTAGATATTCCTTTTTTAAATCACCTTTAACTGAACTCTTGTCTAGTCTAACATCATAAAAATCTAAAATATCTTTTGCTGAAGTTACTACAGAAGCTCCCTGTTTTATTAATTGATTAGAACCTCTGGAAACCTCACTAGTTAAGGGACCTGGCACAGCAAATATCTTTCTGCCAAATCTTCTAGCAAAGCCTGCTGTAATCAAAGTTCCACTGTTTAATCCAGCCTCTATAACCAAAACTGCTTTTGAAAGACCAGCTACTATTCTATTTCTCTTAGGATAAGTCCAAACTGCCGGTGGAAATTTTCCCTCAAATTCAGAAATAATCAAACCGTCTTTTTCTAAAATTTCTCTATAAAGCTCCTCTTGATATTCCGGATGTATTATATCTATCCCACATGGCATAACTGCGATAGTCTTGCCTCCCACTTTAATTGTTGCACTGTGTGCCACCTCGTCTCCACCGTACATAAAACCCGAAACAATAGTTAACCCCGCCATAGCGAGCTCTGTCACAATCTGCTGTGCGACATTTCTTCCATAACTCGTAAGCCGCCGCGATCCTACCACTGCCAAACAATTCTCAAAAATTTCTGAAGTCCAATTTCCTTTATAATAAAGCTTCTTAGGTGGTTCTTTAATTTGCTTTAGCAACTCGGGATAACTTTTATCTTCAATTGTAATTTTTCCTTCAGACATTGCACTAATAAATACTTGAAAGTATAGAATTGGGCTCGGGCTTGTGCTCCCCCTTCTTAGTCCTCCCCCTCAAAGAGGGGGAGGATGAAAAAAGAAATTTCCTTCCTCTCCTTTTTTTCCTTCCCTCCTCCCCCTTTCTAAGGGGGAGGATATAGGTGGGGGTTTTTGTTCTTCCCTTCCTTCCTTCCTCCCCCTTTCTAAGGGGGAAGAGATAGGTGGGGGTTTTCATTCCTTCCTTCCTCCCCCTTTCTAAGGGGGAGGATACAGGAGGGGGTTTTTGTTTCGCCCGGGTAAGCACAACATGCCCGTGATACAATAGACTAAAAAATTAAGGGGTACGGGCAAGAGTAAAGCCAAACACTTTTTTAACTCCCGACTTTTTTAATATTTTGCAACACTCCTGCATTGTGGCGCCGCTTGTCCAGACATCATCTACCAGCAAAACATTATCATTACAACTCACTCCTTCTTTTCTTTTAAAAGAACCTTTAACATTTTCCATTCTTTCTTCCTTATTTAGTGCAGTTTGGGAAGGAGTATCTTTTATTTTCTCAAGCAACGGAACAACCTCTCTGTTTATAATCTCTCCTACTTTCTTTGCAATCACTTCTGCTTGATTAAATCCTCTTTGCTTTTTCTTTTTTTTAAACATTGGCACAAAAGTTATTGTTATTTCTTCGGGCTTGTGCTTACCCGGGCTAAGTACAATTTTTGGTTCTCTTATCTCAAAAGCTTTCTCAACTAACTCATCTATTATATCAAATGCCCCTTTATATTTAATGTAATAAATTAGTTTTTTAACCAATCCCTCGTATTCCCAAATACTTACTAATTGTTCTAAATTACCAGCCATAAAAAGATTTGGGGCTTCAGAGAGAAACAGACTACAATCCTTACATATATATGTACCTTCTCTGCCACATCCAACACACTTTTTCGGGAATAATACATCTTTTATTAAATCCTTTATTTTTTTAAACATCTTTTCCTCCCCCTCCTTCCTTCCTCCCCCTTTCTAAGGGGGAGGATACAGGAGGGGGTTTTTGTTCTTCCCTTCCTTCCTTCCTTCCTCCCCCTTTCTAAGG
>CAZWYU010000054.1:0-9774 GCA_964638595.1 uncultured Candidatus Saccharibacteria bacterium | reverse complement strand
CAACTATAACTATTGTAATCACTAAAGAAATAATAAAAATTGATTTATCAGTCATAATAATTTAAATCTTTAAAAATAAAAATTCTAAAGCTAATCTGGCATTAATATTACTGTTATTAAAAAGATATCTTGTTCTCTCTATTCCGTTAATCAAATCTTTCAATTGTTTAAAGCTATAATTTTTGCTTAATCTTTCTTTTTTCAACTTTTTTAACAAAAGTTCCCTAAAATAGTGAAGCCATATATTTAAAACTTTGAGAGCCTCTTCTTTATCTTTAGACAATTCTTCGGCTATTTTAAATCTTTTAAAAAACGGCGCTTGAATCAAATTTTTAATATCTTTAATCATTTTCTTTTGAAGCTGGATTTCTCCATCTTTTTCAAAGTAATCTATTAATCTACCCGGTTTGCCAAAAGAGAACCATAAAGCTATTTCTTGTTCCCTGTCTTTCAACCCTTTCTCTTTCAGATAAGTTCTCAAAATTTCTTTAGAAACAAGATTAAAGCCAATTGATTGACATCGGGAAACTATAGTATTTAAAAGCTGATGTGGGTTTTCAACAATTAGAAAAATTATGCTTTTGCCTCTTGGCTCCTCTAATAGTTTTAAAATGGCTCCTTGAGCATCCAATGTCATAGCTTGCGCATTGTTGATAATAGCCACCTTATAACTTTCACCCATAGCAGATAAGGCAAATCGAGTTTTTAAATTTTTAATATCATCAATTGTTATTTTAGCGTTCTGCTTATCTTCAATTCTTTTAGGTTCTATATCTACAAAATTTGAAAAATAGTTTTCCGCTGGCTGGATATTTTTTATAAATTCTAAGGCAATTGTCTTTTTTCCCACTTTTGAAGGACCATAAAATAAATAAGCATGAGCCAAGAGATTATTTTCAAGACTCTTTTCTAAAAATAAGCGCTGTTTTTTATGACCAATTATCATCATAAATAATTAATTCTAACCTCCTCTCCCCTTCTTTTTTCTCCCCCTTAGAAAAAGAGATGATTATTCCGCTTGTCGGTATTAAATACCGACAGAAAAATACCGACAGAAATGATTCTTAATTCTTCTCATGTTTCAAAATTAATACATTCAAAATTCATTCAAAATTCGAAATTCAAAACTCTTTCTTAATTCATGATTCTCCTTTTTTCATTGCAAAATAATATACTCTAAAATTGTAAATTGAAGAACTAATATATTTTCCTATTTTTTGCTCATTATACTCTTTTTGTACGCATCTAAGTTTTCTAAGACCGCTCCCGTTCCCTTAGCCACGCAAAACAAAGAATCATCAGCCAAAAAACAAGGAACCCCCGTTGCTTTAGCAATAAGCTGGTCTAAATTTCTTAGCAGAGCCCCACCGCCCGAGATTATCATTCCTTTGTCCATAATATCAGACGCTAATTCGGGAGGAGTATCTCTTAAAACATTTTTGATACCTTGAATAATATCGTCTAAAACATCTCTGACTGCTTCGCTTACATCATTGGAATTAATTTTAACACTTTTAGGTAATCCAGAGAGTAAGTCTCTCCCCCTAATCTCTATTATTCTTTCCTTTTTTTCCGGTATAGCTGTACCAACTTTAATTTTTACTTCCTCTGCTGTTTGCTCCCCAACAGCTAAATTATGCTTCTTTCTAATAAAATCACTAACCGCCATGTTCATTTTGTCTCCAGCGGTTCTGATAGAATCAAAATTGACAATACCACCAAGAGATATTACAGCTACCTCTGTAGTTCCTCCCCCGATATCAACAATCATATGTCCGGAACAGGTATGGATTGGAATACCTGCACCAATCGCTGCCAAAATTGGCTCCTTGGCAATATAAGCATTCTTGGCCCCAGCTAATGTAGCCGCCTCAATGACTGCTCTTTTCTCTGTTGAGGTTATGCCAGCTGGAACAGAAATAATTAATTCTGGCCTTAATAATTGAAATTTAGGCTTGACAACTGTAATAAAATATTTGAGCATTGCTTGAGTAACCCTAAAATCAGCGATAACTCCATCTTTCATTGGTCTATAAACTATAATCGTTTCTGGTGTTCGGCCGGTCATATCTTTAGCTTGTTTACCAACAGCTAAAATTTTATTCTCATCAGGGGCAATTGCCACTACCGAAGGTTCATTCAAAACAACCCCCTTTTTAGGGATAAAAACCAGTGAATTGCAAGTGCCAAGATCTATACCTATTTTGCGAACAAACATATAATTAAAATGTTTAAATTCTAATAACTCGTAACTGCAAGGAAACAATTTTTAATTCTTTGATTCAGGACTACATATTTATACCTTAGCGAATCAAGGTTCTCCCCCACCTCTTTCCTCCCCTTTTTTAAGGAGAAAGATTAAAGGAGGAAGATTTCTATACGCTATACGCTATACGCTATACGAAATACGCAATACAATTCTTATTTCTTGTTTTTCTCGTGTCGCAGATTATGGATTAAAATTTATATATCAAAAACTAAGAATTTATTCTTTTGATATCTGCCCCTATCATCTGCAAACGCTTCTCAATTTCTTCATATCCTCTATCTATCTGATAAATATTGTCAATTAAGGTCTCTCCTCTAGCCAAAAGAGCGCCAACAAGCAATGAAGCCCCTCCTCTTAAATCAGGAGAATTAACTTCTACTCCCCTTAGTTCAGTAGGTCCATTAATAATAGCCCGATGAGGGTCAGCAAATATAATTTGGGCACCCATTTTATTTAATTCATCTAAATAACGCAACCGTCCTTCATACAAAGGGTCATGAATTAGAGTGGTTCCTTCGGTTTGAGTAGCCAAAACTCCAAACAAGGGAAGTAAATCGGTGGGAATACCGGGATATGGAAGAGCTTGAACTTTAGCCATCTTTAGATCTGCCCAAGGATAGACCTTAATAGTTTTTTCAGCAACAATCTCTATGGGTAAACCAAAATCTTTCAATCTTTTTAAAGGAAGTTCTAAATATTGAACTTCGGTATTTTTAATAAGCAATTCGCTTTTAGTAGCAGCCGCCATCAAAATAAATGTGCCAGCCTCAATGGGGTCATACATAATTTTCTGTTCTGCTCCTTTAAGATTCTTCCTGCCTTTTATTCTCAAAATATGATTAAAAGATTCCTCTATTTCTACTCCCATCTGCTTTAAAAACCTTATTAACTCTTGAGATTCATAATCGCAATCAGCCGTATGAATAGATATCTCCTTCTCAAATAAACTAGCCAAAAGAATTATATTTTCGGTACTGGTAACGCTAAATTCATTAAGTACAACCTTATTATTGATATCTTTTTTAAGTTCTAACTCAAAATATTCCCTTCGTTTGTCTGCTCTAACTTCAATTTGTGTCCCTAATTGTTCAAATGCATCTAAGTGAGTAGAGATAGGACGAGCTCCAATTAAACAGCCACCGGGTTGAGGCACACTAATATGCCCGAATCTTGCTAATAATGGACCCATAATCAAAACAGAACCCCTTAACTTTTTGATTAAATCTATAGTCTCTTGGTTTGGTTTTTCGGTTTTGCCCTTGATTTCAAGCTTCCTAGACTCCAGCCAATTTATCTCTTTGCCCAAACTCTTTAATATTTCGATAAAAATAAGAACATCCTCAACCAAAGGGACATTTTTTAATACACATTTTTCATCGGTCAAAAGAGTAGCAGCCAAAATAGGAAAAGTGGCATTTTTGGCGCCTCTAACTTCAATTTCTCCCTTTAGTATATTACCTCCTTTTATAATAAATTTCTCTGCCATAATTATCTTAAAAAAAAATAAAAATATATAAATAAATTAATTTTAATGTCCTATAACTTGATTTTAGCTTAACTTAAAATAAAAAAAATAGCAAGATGATGTGATATATATTATATAGTGTATAAAGAACTTCAACAAGTAAAAGGAGAAGAAAAAAAATAAACAACAAATAACCAATAACAAGAAATAAAAGAGACAGAAAAAATAGAAGAATCGCGGCTCGGTGGTATTAAATACCAACGGAAATGCCAGCATAAGCTAATAAAAAATAAAATTATATAACTTGAAATTAATATTTTTTTGATTATAATAAGAAAATGACTCAAAGGTTCAAAAGAATCCTCTTTTTTCTAATTGTCTTGGGGTTTTGCATATCCACCCCTGTTTTAATTTTATATTCCCAAGGATATAAATACGATTTTGAAAACCGCGCTATAGTTAAAACCGGTGGCCTCTTTTTAAAAATTTCACCCTCGGCTAGTCGAATATATATTGATAATAAGCTTTCCAAAAAAACAAACTTTATTTTCGGCTCTGCTTTTTTAAGCGGTTTACTGCCCAAAAAATACGAAGTTAAAATTGAAAAAGATGATTACCATAACTGGGAAAAAGCTGTTTCAATAGAACAACAAAAAGTAACTGAATATAAAAATATCCAGCTTTTCTTAAAAAATCCACAGTTTTCATCTCTGGCTTCATCGGTGGAAAATTTCTATGTATCATCAAACCAAAAAGAAATTCTAATAAAAAAATCTCAAAAAGAAGGCTGGTTCTTAGAGAGATTTTTATTAGCAGACAATTCCTTGGAAACTTTAACCCAAGAAAAAGAATTGTTTAATCTTTTAACCTCGACCAAAGAGATAGAAATTATAGACGGTAATTTTTTAAATTTGTTAGATGTGAAATTCTCCTCGGATGATAAAAAAATTATGCTTGAAACCGCATTAGATGGACTAATTTTTTATTTTATTTTAGAAATAGAACCAGAAAAAAATATTTATCTAATAGAAACAGAAATCACAGCTAAAAAAATTTCCTTTAATCCTTCAAACAATGAACAAATATTCTTTGTTGCAACTCTTCCCAATGAAGAAGAAGTTTTGGAACAAAAGCTTTTTTTCTATGATTATAAAACAAAAAAATCTCCAAAAATTTTGACAATACCGATTGCTAAAGAAAACATAAAAGCTTATTGTCTTTTTGATAATTCTTTTTACTGGCTAAACGAAGCTGGATTTTTATATAAAGGAAATTTAACTGAAAACAAAGTAGAGCTTGCAAGTATTCTCAATCTTGAACCTCTTAATATATTTAGCGAAGCAAACTATAATCTCATCATAGAAAAAAACTCGCTCGTCTTGCTTCAAGAAGATGAACTGCTTTATTATTTGAACCAAGAGGACCATTCATTCGTAAAATTATTCGCCTCTTTAAAGGAATTTAAAATTTCTCCTGATCATAAAAAAATCTCATTGAGAAATAATCATGAGATTATTGTAAGTTTTTTAGAAGAAAAAGAAACCCAGCCTCTAAAAAAGGCTATGGAAAGAATACGTTTAACTGGAACTCACAAAACAATAGAAAATCTCTTTTGGTTAAACAATTATCACCTGATATTTAATACAGACGAACTAATCCAAATCATTGAGATAGACAACCGAGAAACACCAAATTTAATTGAAATAGCTAAATTTAAAAATCCAAAAATTAGCTGGCTAGAAAAACAAAAGACCCTACTTGTACTAAGCAATAACAAGCTCTTTGCTTCTAAAGATATTCTACAATAAACATTAACCGAGTTAAATATTCAATGTTTGATTTCCGCACCTGCAACGTTATGCTTAAGATTGTAGGCAGATACTTTTTAATTTTGAATGAATTTTATTTGTCAATTTGTAATTTGCTTATTTGCTAATTTGTCTTTTTTCCAAATCTCAAATTATTAAATTATCAAATTACGATTTACGATTAATAGTTCTTTTATGATTCTTAATTCGTGATTATTTCCGTGTTGTAGCTTGTGCTTACCCGGGCTAAGCACAAGCTAAGCACAACGTGCCCTTTTTCAGTTACAAATTAACGGATTAACGAATTAACGAATTGCGATTAGCGATTCACGATTTACGAGTTTCTATACACAATAGTAATATAATAAAAAAACTCCCGGATGACTTGAATAGATTGGGAGTTTTTTATCTTTTTGACCATTGCGGACTTTTTCGGGCTCTCTTTTTACCAAACTTTTTTCTTTCTCTCATTCTGGGATCTCGAGTAAGATAACCGGCTTTTTTTAACCTTTTTCTAAATTCAGGTTTGAATTTTATTAAAGCTCTAGATAAACCATGTCTAATGGCTTCGGCTTGAGAATTAAAACCACTACCATTAACTTTAACTGAAATTTTAAATTTATCTTCTAGATTAATAAGTTTCAAAGGGCTTAGTGCAATCAGCTGGCTTTCGTTAGCTGAAAAATAATCCTGTAATTCTTTGTCGTTAACCATAAAGCCCTGTTGGGATTTAGGATAAAGACGAACTCTAGCCACAGCAGTTTTTCTTCTGCCTACTCCTTCAAAATAAGTTTTAGTTTTCTTTGTTGGCATTTTCTATTTTTAATCTTTGAATCTGAATAGGGGTCAGTTTATTTTTGGGCATCATTCCCGAAACTGCTTTAATCAAAATTTTCTTTGGGTCATCTTGAAACAATTCCTGTAGTTTTTTTTCTTTTATGCCTCCCGGATAACCTGAATAGTGATAATATTTTTTCTGTTCTATTTTTTTGCCGGTAAATTTAACTTCAGAAAAATTTTCTACAACTACAAAATCACCCAAATCTTCATTTGACCTAAATTCAACTTTGCCCTTGCCTCTAAGAAGTTTGGCTATTTCTACAGCCAATCTACCCAAGGGCCTGCCCTTAGCATTAATTTTATGTGTTTTTCTTTCCATTTTTTACAAATTCAATTATAGCCATTTTTGAAGCATCAGATTGTCTAACTCCTGTTTTGATTATCCGAGTATAACCGCCATTTCTATTCTGATAAAGAGGAGCTATTTTTTCCACCAGTTTTTTAACTGTTGGTCGAGAAAAATCTTTTGCTAAATAACGAATAGCAGACAAGTCAGCTTTTTTGGCTTTAGTAATTTTTTTCTCAATAAAACTGGAAAGTTCTTTAGCTTTGGCTTGAGTGGTTTCAATCCTTTCTTTAATAATCAAAGCATGAGCTAAACTCCTTAATAAAGCTTTTCTTTGTTGTTTGTTTCGGTTAAATTTTCGACCTCTTTTTTGCTTTTTCATAAACTATTTTTTCTTCTTTTTTGTCGGACTTTTCTTAATTAATTTTTTAGTGATTTTTTTCTTAATGTTTGCAGGCTTTTTTTTCGGCTTCGGTTTTAATAATTGTTCTTTTTTATCAACAAATATTAAAAGATGTTTTGTCAAAATATCAGCAGCTTCCATTAAAGCTTTTTCGGGTTCAATACTACCATCAGTCTCTATCCCTATAACTAAGCGGTCAAAGTCAGTTCGCTCACCAACTCTCATATTTTCAACATAAAAATTAACTTTTTTTATCGGCGCATAAGTGGCATCTAGGCTAATCTCGCCGATCTCTAGTTTTTCTTTATCCCTCATCTCTTTTGATTCATAACCAATGCCTTTTTGAATAATAATTTCTAATTCTAAATTAGCTTTTTTGCTTGTTAAAGTAGCTATATGTTGTTCTGGATTTAATAAATCAAGCTGACTGGGCAGTTTTAAATCCTTACCAGTCACTTTTTTAACTCCACTTATTTTTAAAATCCCCTTTTGAGGTTCTTCTGAATGAATATTAAAATTTAGTTTTTTCAAATTAAGGCAAATAGTTATAACATCCTCTAAAATACCTTCCATTGTTGAAAATTCATGGTTAACGCCTTTAATTTTAACCCTGACCAAAGCCGCTCCTTCCAAAGAAGAGAGCAAGACTCTTCTTAAACTATTTCCTAATGTTACCCCGTAGCCAGGATAAAGTCCCTCAATCTCAAAAGAAGCAAAATTGTCTTTTTTTTCGGCTATTTTAAATGATTTAGGCAAAGGAATCATAATAATATATTAATTTTAATAACCTTGATTTGCTAAGGTATTCCTCAATTAAATATGCCTTCTGTATAATTTGCAAAGCAAATTATTTAACAGAGTAAATATATAGTCTTAAAAGAAGAACCTTTCGCTTCATTCAAGAGCCTTGAAGATAAACTAGCGCGAATAAAACTCAAAAATAGAAGATATTTCCGCTGGCGGAGCGCTCTCTTCTAATGTGGGCAACCCTTTTATCTCTCCTTCCACTTTGTCTTTATCCAAAATCAACCAACTAGGAACTTGATATTTTTTTAGCTTGGGGGCTATTTGAGTAAAAAAAGGAGATTTTTGAGAACTTTGTCGTATACTTATTTTATCACCTTTTTTTAAAATAGCACTAGGACGTCTTGTCGGTTTATTATTCAGAAAAAAATGACCATGGTTTACTAACTGCCTAGCCTGAACTCGACTATCAGCAAATCCTAAACGATAGACCACATTATCAAATCGGCGTTCTAAAATTCTGATTAATGCTTCGGCTGGATTTTCTTCTTTAATTGCTTTATTATGCATCCTTTCAAGCACTTTATTTACATATTGCCTGAATTGCTTCTCTCCTAAATTATAAAAATTTCTAAGTCGTTGTTTTTCTCTTAGCTCTTTACTATATTCAGAAAAATTCCTTCTTCTTCTTTTTCCTGCCGAACCGGGAGGATAAGCTTTTTTTATCATTGGACATTTGGTTGAATTGCATTTCTCTCCTTTTAAAAATAGCTTTTGCCCAGACCGTCTACAAATTTTACATTTTGCATTTACCATTATAATTTTCTTGGTTTAGGTGGTCGGCAGCCATTGTGAGGCACAGGGGTAATATCTTCAATAGATTGAAGACTCACTCCCTTAGCCACTAAAGTTCTAATTGCTGATTCCCGACCCGAACCAATACCTTTTACTTTTACATGAATTTTTTCAATTTTAAACTTCTGAAGATTTTGAGCCATTACTTCGGCTACTCTGTTGGCTGCATAAGGTGTTCCTTTTTTTGTGCCCTTAAAACCAATTTTGCCGGCACTTGTCCAAGCTAAAACATTTCCTTGGCTATCGGTAAGCGTCAAAATAGTGTTGTTATATGATGAATATACAAACAGTTTGGCTTCTTTTATTTGAGAGCTTTTTCCTTTTTTAGCTTCCTGCTTCTGAATTTTAGACTCAATACTCTCTCTTTCTTGCAAAAGCTCTTCTTGACTTTTTTTTATAACTTTCTTTTTACCCATAATGTTAGAAACCGTTAATAAATAAATTTCACCCCCACACTAATCAAGCAGTGCGCTTTGCGCAAAATTAGATAAAATCTCTGCTTAATTAGTGTGGGGGTAAAGCCCTCTCTAAGCTCCCCCGCCTTGGGCAGGCTCACCAAGAGATTGCTTTACTTAGGAGCCGGGGCGCCTTTCTTACCCGAACCAGCAGTTCTTCTAACATTGCCCCTAACTGTCCTAGAATTGATTCTAGTAGTTTGTCCTCTAGCTGGCAAACCCTTTTTGTGTCTCTCCCCCCGCCAAGAACCAATATCTTTCAATCTTTTGATAGACATCATTTTCATTCTTCTTGCTTCTCCTTCCACTTTATATTTATTGTTTATAATATCTTGTATTTTTTTTAATTGTTCATTGTCCAAATCTTTTGTTTTAGCCATTGGTGCGATCTTAAGCTGTCCTAAAATTTTTCGGCTTAAAGGACGACCGACACCATAAATGTAGGTTAAAGCAATCTCAATATGTTTTTCTGGAGGAAGATTAACTCCTGATATTCTTGCCATAAATTTTAGAAATCATTAATGAATAAATTTTAATTTATGAATCTTTACCCCCACACTAATTAAGCAGAGATTTTATCTAATTTTGCGCAAAGCGCACTGCTTGATTAATGTGGGGGTGAAGAGCTTCTAAGCTCATTCGCCTTAGG
>CAZWYU010000053.1:0-5188 GCA_964638595.1 uncultured Candidatus Saccharibacteria bacterium | reverse complement strand
TTTCAAATAATTCTTTTGGAATGTGCTAAATTCGGTATAGAGAGAATAGCCGGTATATCTTTCTAAATGCCTAGGTAAGAGGGGAGAGAAAGATTTGTTTTATATCATAGTTCTATTTAATGAAGGGGGGGGACATATTTAACTACTTGATATTATTATTATTTTAGGATATTATTTTGATTGACTCCTTAATAAAAGCATCTGGATAGTTAACTATAAGTTATACTGTAAATTTATTTCTTTCTATTTGATGGGAAACAAAAAATAAAGGAGCATTCTAATTATATGTTAAATTAAAGTCTTCTAAAAAGAAGAACGTATGGTTTTTGATAAACTCATAGCAATTTTTAAGAACCGCTTTTAATAACTCTTAATATTGGTTTGAATAATGGCTGAAATTTAAATAATCCGGTTTTCGCTTCTCCAGATCAAAATGACTATGCCAAAGCGGATCCATAGACATTTTAACAAAGATCATTTGACCCTCTAGATGGTCTTTCCTATTACAGCACACCCTATTATCGACCCTTGTCCGAGGCCATAAAATAGGAATTTGGTTAAGCTTTGAATAGGTGAAGAAGAAAAAAACCGGCTAGTTTTATTTTATTAGTAAAATAAATTAAAGGAAAAAGAGCTTAAATTGCCGAAGAACGTCTTCATGCCTATACTTTACCCTTAGTCACACCGAAAAGTCCTCATATGGGCTAAATATGGGCTTCATCTAAAGTAAAGCTACCTCGGAACTCAGAGCCTTTTTTTGTTTTACGTCTAATAGTACATAATTTAGTTTTTTTAAAATATTATTTTTTAGAGGTTTATGCCTTGCTGACTTGCATATTTTTTTATCAGGCTAGTAAAAATAGCACCCTTGCTTTTTTTTACTTCTCCTAAATCACGGATCTCTTTTACTTCAGACAGAGCTCGATAAATAAAATCTTTAGGCAATAGACGGGCTATTTTTTTATAAAACTGTACGCTCTTCTGATCCTGACAAATTTCTAGGATATCTTCTACGAGAACATCGACTTCATAATCAGGTTTTCTATATTTCACTTGAGATTCTAATGCCTGTTTTTTAAGCAGGAAAGGGCTCTCCCCTTTTCTTTTAAATATAATATACTCGCTCTTTCGGCTCGAATCCCTTTCAAAATCAAAGCTATCTAAATGTTTAAATCCCTTTTTTACCAGGCCAGCACACGATTTTTTTAGCTGTTCTTTTATATGCTTTGTCTCTTTTGCATGTATAGGAATCTGCCGGGCAAATTCTTTCAGTTCTCTTTTATGAAAACTTTGGGATCTAAATATTTTTGATAAGTATAGGGCGAGTCTTTGCTCAACAGGTGCTAGGCTGTGAAAGAATTTACTGTCGAAATCGGCAATTAGAATACTATTCTTTAGCACACTCCCGTACAAGACATCACTTACCTTAATTCTTGCGAATGGTAGCATTTCCTGATCTGTGGGTTTCTTTTTATAAAAAGAGACTTGATCAAATAAATGAAATATCATATCGACATAAGCTTTATGCTCATTATCCCAAAAGGCATTTTTAGCCTCTATCTTGATGCCAACCAAGCAGTTCAAATCTTTTACTACCCGCCTATATTCCCTGGCACTAGTGGCATTGCCTCTTTGTTTTATTAGGTTATAAATTGATCCAAACTGAATGTACTGGCTCTCAAAATTTTGTTTTGCCCACATCTGAAACAAATCAAAGATCGTTTTAAGAGTGCTGTCATTTCCAAAACCAAGCTCATTGTCAGGGTATACCTTCCAGTGTCTTTTGATAATCTCTTTATCTTTTCCAACAATTACATCTTCGTATTCTATATACTTCATATCTCTATTTTTCTTTTTTGAGAGGATGAAGATAGGAAATTCAGATAAAGTAAGGTCATATTTACTTTTTGATATTCTTTGTTTAGTTGGTTTTTTTATTTCTTCCATAAAAAAAGATTTTTTAAAACCGTTTAGGTTTTAACGTTATTTTAATACTTTTTTAACGTTATTTTACAGTATGGATATTGCCTTTATTAATGCGAGTTTAAAGCGTTTTCGGTCGTTAAAAACACGAT
Organism: uncultured Candidatus Saccharibacteria bacterium; assembly: GCA_964638595.1. Classification (GTDB taxonomy): domain Bacteria; phylum Patescibacteriota; class Minisyncoccia; order Minisyncoccales; family PEYH01; genus CAZWQR01. The sequence goes on along the minus strand of CAZWYU010000053.1, from coordinate 3,113 downwards.
AGTCGGTCGTTAAAAACACGATAGTCGGTCGTTAAAAACACGATAGTCGGTCGTTAAAAACACGATAGTATTAAAAAAATAAAAACTAAATGTCGGCGTGCCGACATTATCCTAGTAAATCATTAATGCGTTTTTTTAATTGCTCTAGCCCGGATATTAATTGGAATTTTTCGTTTTCTTCAATAGAGTCTAAGTTGAGTTTTTCTATTAAACTAGTTAGGTTGATAGTTTTATTAAGGGCAATAGCCGCAGGAGTACGCTGAGTTATTTTTGACTGCTTTCTAGTGATATCTCTTACCTGCTCACTTTTTAAGTTACTTTTTTTAATTTGGTTAAAAAGGTCATTCATTGCTTCTGCTGTCTTTTGTTTAGCAATTTCCACTAAAAGCCTTCTTGGGTAAATGTCGGCGTGCCGACATTCCTCTTTTATTGTCTCTGGTAGATTATTTAAGCTAAGTGTTTCTGTTATTGTTGTTCTGGCCTTTCCAATAGCTAAGGCTAATTTTTCTTGAGTATAGTTGTATTTTTCTCTCATCCAGTTTAAAGCTTCTGCCTCTTCTATCGGCTTTAAGTTGTCTCGTTGTAAATTCTCAATAAGGGATATTTCTACAGGGTTGCCTTTTGTTAGTATAGCTGGAATCTTTTCTAAGCCTGCCATTTTGGCTGCCCTTAAACGTCTTTCTCCTGCTACTAAATAAATACTACCGTTTTGGTCCCTACGTATAATAATAGGTTGGAGAACTCCTTTTTGCTTAATAGACTGACATAATTCCTCTAAAGAGTCGGTGTTAAAATACTTCCTTGGTTGGTAAGGATTAGGATTAATTAAGGAGATTTCTATATTATAAAAACTGCCCTCTTGGAAATTATTTAGATTAGCTGGATGCTCTTCAAATTTTTCCCTGGGCCTAGCCAACTTAGTTTTTTTATTGGCCAGTTTTTCTCTTGTTGATGTCATAGGCTTAAAACTTCTTTAGTTAACTGTTTGTAATCCTCAGATCCGTGGCTAATAGGGTTAAAAATAAAAATAGGTTGTTGAGCCATATGAGCTTGGTTTAGATTCTCATTTTGCCTGATCTTAGTTTTAAATAGTAATTCCTTGTAGGGCTCCAACTGTTCTAGGACCCAATCATTAGAGATAGTTTTACGAGAATCAAACTTAGTTAAGAGGATGCGAATAAGCTCCTTTTTTTCTTCTATGTCTTGGCCATTTTTAACATTATCCACTGTGTCCATCAGGTCAGAAAAGCCATCCAGGGAATACCTTCCCATCTCACAAGGTACGATAATAAGATTAGACGCGTAGAGTGCGTTAATAGTTAGGGTTCCTAGCGTAGGGCGACAATCAATAAGTATATAGTCATGGTCTATATTTCGAATCGCTTTATAAAGAATAGATTCTCTAAATAGCTCTGAGCTAAGCTGTTGTTCAGCCCTATCCAGCCTAATGTGTGAGGGAGCTAAAGACAAGCCCTTGACTTGCGTATTAATAAGAATGTCTCTTATTTTTTTCTTTCTAAGCAATACATCATGTATCGCCGCATTATAAGTCTCTGGTTCGATCCCTAAACCGATGGTTGAGTGAGCTTGAGGGTCAAAATCAATAAGAAGTACTTTTTTCCCCTCATTTGCGAGGCCACAAGAGAGGTTTATTGAAGTGGTTGTCTTACCAGTGCCACCTTTTTGATTGATTATTGCAATAATCTTAGGCATTAAAAAAATAATTCCTTTAGCTTATTTTTAATGTTTTTAGAGTAGCTAATTAAGCAATTTCTCCTTTACTATTAATTAACTGCTGACGTTCTTTTTTTGTTTTCTTGATGTGTTCTTTCAATTCTAAGACTTGGGCGCAAGGTCTTTTTTTATTTCAATGACAAAATAATCTTTTTGAGGGAAATCATCAGATAGGAATAAATTTTTGGCTTCTTGAGAGCTGATTATTTTAGGCATGAATTAGATTTATTTTAATTATATGATTTTTAAGAAAATCCGTCGAAGATGGTTAAGCCCTGCGCTGTTTTCTGTTTTTGTTAAGTTCTTCCAAGGCCTTTTGATAGGCTACTTTATGCTTAAATCCCTTTTGAAGGTGTTTCCATATGACCTTAACTTTATCAAAATCTATTTGATTGAAGTCTCGGGCCTCAAGATCGCCAACCGGGACTCTCTTCGGATTGATATATCCTTTTTGTTCTAGGTAATAAAGTTTATGTCTAGGTATATCAATTTTTTCTAAGAGTTCTGAGGTTTTCATATTTCCTCTCTAAAGTGTATAAAAATAAATTTATATTTCTATAATATTTTTAAAAAAAGATTGTCAAGTGGAAAAACATAATATGCGGCAGAAAAACGATTAAAAAATGCTCCTTCACAGCTGAAACTTTCTTGAAAGATGGAGATTGTGTTATTTAATTTAAGAAAGTTAAATCTTTCGGAAAGGGGAAAAAATGGTAAGTATGCTATAGAAATATGTACCCTACCATTTCTCTCGGTACTCGCGGATTACTTCCTCTGGAGAGATGTTGAGGTATATTTCTGTGGTGGCAAGGCTGTCATGGCCAAGGACCTTTTGCAGGGAGCGAATAGATATCCCCTTTTGAATAGAGGCAACAGCGAAGGTGTGGCGTAAGACATGAGGAGTGACCAGCCGGCTTATATGAGCTCGGTTTGCTACCTGCTTGACTAGCCGTTGTATGGTCCGGATCCCAACACCTAATGAATCGTGAAGAGCAAAATGCCCTTCGATTAAGGGTTGGGTCCTGGACGAAAGTGGGACTACCCTTCTTTTAGATTTTGTACCGTAAGGTCCGCCCTTCCCATATATCATTAACCGGTGTGCCTGCCAGTCGATATTGTTTTTTCCTAGTTTAGTTAGTTCAGATACCCTAAGCCCGGTGTCAAGCAGAGTCCAAATTACTATCCTCTCTTCATGGCTTTGGCAAGCATTTGCCAGACGATTTGCCTCATCCTGGGTAAGTGGTTCACGTTTATATTGATATGCCATAGAAATATTCCTTTTGATTTCATTGTCGCATTATTGTTGTAAGACGTCAAGATGTCGTGATGTGGAAAAGTGGAGGGTTGGAAAATTAGGCACTTAAAAAGGGTTGTGAAAT
>CAZWYU010000052.1:0-10388 GCA_964638595.1 uncultured Candidatus Saccharibacteria bacterium | reverse complement strand
GAAAGCGGAGCTTTAGAACAGGATGCTGATGTAGTCCTTTTTATCTATAGGGAAGAAAAATACAAACCAGATACGAGCAAAAAAAATATCGCTGATATTATTATTGCAAAACACAGAAACGGCCCAGTGGGCCGAGTAGAGCTCTTCTTTGACGAACCCAGAGCCAGTTTCAGAAATCTAGAAAAAAGAGAAATAGAAGAAGGAACAGAAGAAGGAATAGAAGAAATTATTTAAGTTATCTAATCTATACTTTTAATTTCTACCATTGTGTAAAGCTGTCTATGCCCTGTTTTTTTCTTATAGCGCTTTTTGGGTTTATATTTAAAAACAATTACTTTATCCCCTTTTCCTTGTTCTAAAATTTGAGCCTTTACTTTAGCTTTAACATTAGGCTTTCCAATCTCTAATTTTTTATTTTTATCAACTAATAAAACGTCATTAAAGACGACCTCTTTGCCGGGTTCTAGGTTTAATTTTTCAATTTTTATTTTGTCGCCGGGTTGAACTAAATATTGTTTTCCTCCGGTTTTAATAACAGCAAACATAATTATTTATCTTTTAATTCTTTTGTTTCTTCTGCGTTTTCCAATAGATTTTCTACTCTCTCATTGAATAGGTCTATTCTTTTTTCAGATTTATTATAAGAAGAAAAGGCATTTTTTAAATGGCTACCCATTTTTCTAAAATCCTCCATTAATTTTTTACCGTCTATTTGAACTCTTGTCAATCTTTTTAAAATGTTTTGGGTTTGCTTGGATATCTGAACATCTTTAAACCAATGCTCTATTGCTTGTAAAGCTAAAAATATTGTGTTTGGAGAGGTCAAAATTACCTTCTTAGAGCGGGAATACTCTCCTAGATCAATTTCATTCAACATATTAATCTCATAATACACTGCCTCTGCCGGAATGTACATTACTGCAAAATCAACCGTATTTTCAGAGGGTAAGATATATTTAGAAGAAATTTCTTCAATTCTTTTTTTAGTGTCCTCAATAAACCTTTTACGAAAAAATTGCTTTTGTTCTTCTGTATCAGCAGATACCATTTGCCTAAAATTGTCAAAAGAAAATTTTGCGTCTATGGGCACTAACTTTTTGTTAGGTAATTTTAGAACAGCATCTACCTGTTCCCCACTTTCAAACAAATATTGCCTTTGGCAAGACTCTTTGGGAAAATATTCGGCTAAAATATGCTCTAAGCTAGCTTCTCCCCACTGGCCTCTTATTTTAGGAGAACGAAAAAATTCTTGAAAAGAAGAAATTCCTTTCATTGCCTCTTGAACCTGTTTCATTTCTTCTTTTATTAACACCGTTTCTTGGGTAAAAGAAGAAATTTGTTTGTTCATTGCTTGAGAAGTATTGTCAACACTTCCCCTAATTTCCTTTAATTGAGAACTCATTAAATCTGTCAATCGCCTTTCTAAGTCTCTAATTGCCTCATTCTGTTTTTGGTCTATCTCTGAAGATTTTTCTTTTCTATCCCTTTTAAATAAAAAATAAGCCACAGCCATGCCTGAAGCAATCATCAAAAAAAATATAATCAACAAACTAATTTCATTCACAGTAATAATATTTTAACACCAAAAATAAAGAAAATCAAACGGGAAATGTTTCCACTTCCCAAGTTAATTAAAAACTTTTCTCTTTATATAATAATATGAAGAAACCCCTCTATATTCTTTCTAAGAATTCTTTTCCCTCCAACAACATTATAGTTAACCAGCACCTTTTCTCCTCAACAATAAGCTACTTTTTTCCAAGCAGAAGTTTTCATAAATCCCTCCTTTACTACAAATTATAATAACAGATATTCTCTATAAAATCAAATAAAAACTGCTAAAAAGCAGTTGTAGATATCTAAAGAGTTAGTTGGAATTCTTTAATGAAAAAAGTCAAAGATATTTATAAATATCATGCTTGCCAATAGAGATAAAAAGAATGTCTCCATTAGGCATACGTTCAAAGATAATCCTATAATTACTCGCTATAGAGATAGACCAAATCCCCTTAAATTTTCCGTGCAATTCATGCAACCTCAAAGAAGGATGCAAAGGATTTTCTCTGAATAATCCCTCCTTTATAATAGCTAAATCAACGATTTTTTTAGGCAGAGAACTTAACTCTTTTACAAATTTTTTTGAATAGTAGATATTCTCAACTATCATAAAAGCCCAGCTATTGATTTAGCTTTCACACTCTTACCTTCCCCATATTCTTTTCTGGCCTGTTTAATAGAGTTTAAAAGCTCTAATTCAGAAATTAAATCCTTATCTAATTCGACAAGATATTTGATATAGGCACTTAAAGAATTAAATCCTCTTTTTTTTGCCATCTTCTTTACTTCCTGAGTAGTATTTTTAGGAAAAGACAAACTTAGTACTTGACGCATATTTTTCAATTAATTATATTACTCTATTGTATTACAATTGAAATACATTTGTCAATGCCCTGAATAATAAAAACTACTTAAATTAATCTATAAATTTTTCGGGAGTTGGTTGAAACCAATTGTTGATGAGGAATGTGCGGGGTCTAACCCTGCACGAGTTAATTTCGTAGCCCTAACGTTGTTTAGTTTGAGCCGGGCTTTGGGGGAAATTGAGAAGTGGAGTCAATTTTAAACGCCGAGAGCAGAAATAATCCACTCTCGGCCGACTATCACGCATTGTCGAACATCACGCTGTTGAAGGCGACGTCCGGAAACTCTTCAAGAAAGACATCCGTATGCCATCTTCCGACAACGGTGTGATCGATGATGTATGTCTTCCCTACCTCAAGGTACTTCTTTGCCTTCTCCTGATGATACGGGTAGCCTGCGTTGGGATTTGCGAACACAACCTTAGTCCCCTTGTCTGCATTGATATTCATCAACATAGCACCCTCCTTAATCGTGAAGTGTTTATATTATATCACATCTTATTTGATTTGTAAGTCTTTTTACGGTTCCAAAAACAAAAAAAACGCCAGGCAAAGGCATTTTATTTAATGTAGCCCACCTTCGCCCGCCTTAGGCGGGCTACTGTGGACACAAGAAAACTTAATGCTCGCCAAGCTCGCTAAGGTTTTCTAGTGTAGACCTCTCGGGAGTTGGTTGGGACCAAATTATAAAAGAAATCAGTGCGTAAAATGGCTTTTTAGTTATTGCCAAATAAATAAATTTATGATATAATATAAATGCTGCTACAGAACTCCTTGTGTATAGCTTCACTGCTAGTAGCACAACCTCATCAGCACAAGGAGAAGGAGGAAAAATGTTAAGAATGGCAATCGGAAGGTTGGGCATGTGGTTGATCAAGATCGGAAGGATTCTCCAGGTTCGCTACGCCAACTGGAATAGCGAATTCCGACTGGAACACGAGTTCTTCCCGAATCAGGATTTCTGCACATTCCATGTTTCGGATAGAGTCACTGATGAGATATACCTGACCTTCAACTCGCTCGACGCTCAACCATCCAAACAAACGCCCCTGGTCAAAGATCTCCTTGGACTAAAGGGTGTTGCCGAAGTGGGACTCAGCCCGTACCAGATCAGAATCGAAAAGGCACGAGTCTATGCTTGGGACGAGTTGCTCTCAGAAATCGATCGCATCATTCTCCAACACCTTATCGCGGCCCCTGATCCCAACCAGGAATAGACCGCAAAGATTCAAAGACCTCCTCTCTCTCGAGATAGGAGGTCTTCTAATTTAATTTCATCAACAACCTTAATATTAAAATATATAAAAAAACAAGTATTTTAAGTTTCCAAAAACAAAAAAAATCCCAAAAAAGGAGTTTACACTAAGCGTAGCGAAGTGTAGCCCCAACGGGATTTGAACCCGTGTTGCTAGATTGAGAATCTAGAGTCCTAAACCGCTAGACGATGGGGCCATTCAAAAAAAATAATAGCATAAAAAACTACTAAAATCAAATTATCTTGACTTAATAAATTTGTGCTTAGTCCGACTAAGTACAAAAATGTTTGCTTTTTATTGTCTAATCTTCTAAGCTAAAAGTAGAAACTTATAAGGAGGTGAGCCAATTGTTTGGCATGGGATCAGCTAAATGGGCAGATTTCTTGAGCTATTTGAGAGGAATAGGTTGTCCTTTCTTTATAGGCATTTTGATGATTCACACCTATAATACAAAGGAAGCTTCCATTACTTGGCTTTGGTACATTCTATTTAGTGGAGTTATGACAGATATAATAGATGGTTACCTTGCTAAAAGAAATGATGGAAATACAGAGGTCGGTTGGAGAGATATTTTTTACGACACCAAAATGCTAACAGCCGGAGGGCTTTATCTTCTACTGTTAAATTACTCATTTTGGTTAAAGTTGATACTCTTTTTATTATTAATGGTTACCAGCTTTCTAGGATTGAAAATATCTTACAAAACCAACAAGCTAGAAGAAAAACCTGGAAAGAATCCTCCAATTAGACTCGGAATGTTCAGTAATCTTGAAGCAATAGAAATGTTTGGAATAATTGGTAGTGTTACTGGCTATGTAATTGCCACTAAAATAGTGCCAAATGCCTTTTTCCCTAATATCTTTCTGATACCCGAAGCCTGGCTTCTTCTTATAGGCTCAACGATAGGAGCTTTAAGACTCCCTCACACGCTCTTTGATAAAGATGGCGCCTTAAGACGCATTATTTATAGTGGAATGTCTTCAGGAGATGAAATAAAAGAATACCTATCTTGGCTCAAAAAGATTTTAAGATGACCTAGTTTAAAGTGCTAGGTCATTTTCTTTTTCCGGTGGAATCTGGTAATAATCAAGAATATATTTTGCCAATTCTTTAAATACTAAAGTAGCAGATTCGTTAGAGCTTTTAGTTGCCGGATTGTCTAGTTTAATTAAAATAACAAATTCCGGCTCAAATGCTGGAGCAAAGCCAATAAAACTCTGCCATGTTTGGTCGCTATATCCAGATTTGTTTATTCCTAAAGCAGAATAAGAAATCTGGGAGGTTCCAGTTTTGCCTGCAATATAATAACCGTCCACTTTGGCCGGTTTACTATAGCCGTTTTCAGCTACCGAAATAAGCATTTTGACTAATTGGGAAGCTGTTTTTTCTGAAATAATTTGATTGCCTTGTTTATTTTTTTCAAAAATAGTTGTTTCTCCATTTTCTCTTACCCCTTCTACTAAATACAGCTCTGGTAAAATTCCTTTATTTGCAATTGCACAATAAGTTCTAACAACTTGTAGTGGGGTCATTTCAATACCTTGACCAAAAGCGGCAGTAGCAAAGTTTATGGCCCAGCCCTTTTTAAATTCTTTATTTTCTGAAAAAACTTCTCCTTGTAATTCAATGTTTGTTTTTTTGAAAATTTCAAAACGTTCTAAATAGTCCAGAAAAACCTTATTGTTTACTTGAGATTGAGCAAAAACTGCTCCGGTATTGATTGACTTCTCTAAAACTTCAGTCATTGTGCTCTTGCCCCAAACTCTATTTTCATAGTTATTTATTTTTTTATCTAAAATTTCCACATAACCGCGGTCAATATAAGTAGTTTCCGGAGTAATCTTCCCCTCATTTAAAGCCGTAGCCATAGTCACTGCCTTAAAAACAGAGCCAGGCTCATAAACGACTTGAATATTTTTGTTCTGGAAGACGCCTAGCTCTTCATATTCTTTATAATTATTTGGGTCAAAGAAGGGATAGTCTGCCATAGCTAAAATCTTACCACTCTTTGGCTCTGCCACAATGATTTGGGCGCTCTCATATTGAAAATTCTCTGAAAACTTAACTAGAAGCTCTTCTGATTTCAATTGTATGTTTTTGTCAATCGTTAAAATTAAATCACATCCTTTTGCAGATAAACTGCTCTCTCCTTCCTGAAATTTACCAAAAGGACTAAATTCAATTTTTTGCCAGCCCTCTTTGCCTCTTAATATATCTTCCCAATAACCTTCTAATCCGTACTGTCCTGAACCATCTTGATTGACAAATCCAATAACATCGCTAGCTAAATTAGCATTAGGATAAAAGCGAACAACTTTTTCTCCGATATGAACATTATCTAAACAAAGATTCTCAATTTCATTAGCCATAGTGTCAGAAATATCTTTTTTTAACAGCAGAAATAAACTGTTATTTTTCTGCATTTCTTTTAGCACAGTTTCTTCGTTGAGGCCTAAAACAGAAGCTAATTTTTTAGCCACTATTGGCTTGTCTTCAATTAATTCAGGACTTGAATAACAATACTTAACATTTTTATTAGAAGCGCCTAAAACTAAGGATTTTTTGTCATGTAACAAAATATCTCCGCGGTTGCCGGAGATAGAGGAAAAAATTTCTTGCTGTCCTTTTGCTAAAGCCAGATGAAGCTCTCCTTCTACAATTTGCAAAAAGACCAAACGAGCTATTATTAATCCAGCAAAAAGAAAAACAATGACAAAGACTAAATTAAGACGCAGATTTTTCATTTTGCCAAAGCAGTAGTTTTATTGGCTTTAATATAATAAATTTGGCCTATCTTTTCAAAATTGTAATTTTGAGCTAATCTTTCAATTTCTAAATTAATATTACTGAAGCCAACTGCTTTTAAATTTTGCAACTCGGTTAGTCTTTTTTGATTTGAAGAAAGACGCTCTGCATCTTTAGTTAAAGTATCAATTTGAAAAAACCACAGAGTAGCTAACAAAAACATAAAAAAGAAATTAATAATTAGAAATCTTTTTAAAGTAATTATTTTAGATAAAAACATCCTTTTTGTTAATTAATTATTTTTCTAGCTACTCTTAATTTAGCAGACCTAGACTTGGGATTACTTTCTATTTCTTCTTCTGTTGCAACTATCGGTTTTTTAGTTAGAATTTCAAACATATTTATTTGGTTAGCTCTTTGAAAAAATTTTTTTACTATTCGATCTTCTAATGAATGAAAAGAAATAACAACAAGACGGCCATTTTTTGACAGCACATCTGCTGCCAGATTAAGCAATTGTCCTAAATTGTCTAACTCTGAATTAACTAAAATTCTTAAGGCCTGAAATGTTTTTGTGGCCGGATGAATGCCCTTATGTTTATACCAACTTGGCAAAGAAGACCAAATTACTTCTACTAAGTCTAATGTTGTTTTTAAAGGCTTTTTTGCTCTTTTTTCTACAATCTTTTTAGCAATCTGGCGAGCAAATTTTTCTTCTCCGTAATCTTTTAAAATTTTCTCTATTTCTTGTTCTGAAAAACTGTTAACAATTTCATAAGCAGTCAGAGGAGTCTCTTTGGGGTTATAGCGCATATCTAGCGGTTCATCTTTTTGAAAACTGAAGCCACGTCCGCTTTCTTTCAAATGCCAATTAGAAATTCCGGCATCAAGCAGAACCCCATCAATAGGTTTAAAATTATGTTGCTCTACAATCTTTCTTAAATGTATATATGAGTTATTAACTAAAATTAAACGTTCAAATAATTTTTTATTAGACAAGTCAAACTGCTTTTTTTGAAAATTATTATATAATTCGGTGTCTATTTCAATTCCTAAAACCTTGCCTTCGGGTCCATTCATCTCTAAAATATTTTTACTGTGCCCCCCTTCCCCAAAAGTACAATCAATAAAATTCTCATTAGATTGAGGATTTAAATACTCAATGGTTTGCATTTTAAGCACAGGAATATGCATATTTTTATTTTTAAATATTCAACTCTTTCAAACGTTCAGCAATTTTATCAACTTGTTTTTCGGTTTTTTCTTTATATTGTTGCCACTTTTCTTGAGACCAAATTTCTATTCTATTGTACAAACCAGCAAATATAACCGTTTTCTTCATTCCCGCATATTGGGTTAAATATTCAGGCACTAAAATTCTACCCAATGAATCAAAGCTTACCTCCATCGCTCCGGCTAACATAGTTCTAGAAAATCCTCTAGCATCAGATTGAGTTATGGGCAATTTACTTAATTTCTCTGCTGATTGCTTCCATTCTTCTACGGAATAAAGAAAAAGACAGTTATCTAAACCCTTAGTAATAACTGCCTTTTTTCCTAAATATTTTCTAAAATCAGCTGGAACAGCCAGTCTTCTTTTAGAGTCTAAGGAATATTTATATTGACCGATTAACATATTAGAAAAATTTAGCGAAGGTGGAAAGTTTTATTTTTTTACCCTCACACTAATCAAACAGAGATTTCACCTAACTCGAGAGAAGCCCTCATACCAAATAAAGTTCAGTAACGCAGAATGAAGTCCATTGCTTAAGCGAAACCCTTTACTTAATTAGCGTGGAGGTTCCGTTTTCTAATTTCAATAAAAACTAGTTTGTTTAAGTTATCCACAGTTTTGTTAAGTTATCCCCACCTTTCTCCACAGTATCTATATTATATTCCACTATTATCCACTAGTCAACCACTTTGACTGTGGAAAAAAAACCAGCCCTTTTCAGGGCTGGTTTTTTAATTTTTGAAACTCTTAAACAACCTGAACCTGTTTTCTCTTCACAAAGAAATAATAAGACATTAGGCTCACAATTATAATAAGAATTATCAAGAAAAGTATTACTAGCCAGAAAGCCAATGAACCAACAATTTTAATTACTTGAGAGAAGAGACTGCCAGCAGCCGCTACTCCTTCAATCTTAATAACCTCAATCCCAATGCTCTCATAAACAATCTTTTCATCATAATTTACAGTTACGAGATTATTGAGATAAGTACTGCCTAAAGAGAAATTGGTCCCTTCTTTTATTTGAGCATCAAAGGTAATAATTTTTGATTCACCGCCGGGCAAAGTTCCTAAACTTATGCCTTTAAACAAGTCGCCACCTGAAAAAGAATTATCTATCTCTAAATTACCAACAAAATTAATATTTTGAGGTAATTGATTTTGTAAAATTATATTTTCAGCTACGGTTTCTTTGGGAGTAGCAACCACAATCATAAAAGACAAATCATCTTCTGGCTGAACAGAAATTTCTTTTTTCCAAGGATTGTCTTCTCCTTTTAATCTTACTAAAGCAGAGACAGCTAAACCTTCGGCGCTTGGAAGCTTGCAGTCTGCAGGACAAGAACAGAAATCTTCTTTGCAATTACAAACATTATCGCCACAATGAGTACAATTAGTGCAATAATCATCGCTATCTAAAGCGCAAGTAGAACCATCGCATTTAAGATCGTGGAGACATCTGTCGCCACTGCAATTATCTATGGTACAAGAATTTTCATCATCGCATTCCATATATTTGCTTAACCTAGTTCCATCGCTTCTAAACCAATACACATCATCATCGTAACATTGCTTGTAATTGGTATAAACGGGTTGGCTTTGGCAATTTGGATTATAATTGCAAGTGGCATTACCTACAGAACAGGTTTCTGAATTAGAACAATAATCATTGACTCGCCAAGAACCCCAAGAGCCCCAATTGTCCCAGTCTCCTGTACATTGATTATCGTCGCCAGAACAATATCTAAATTTAATTTTTGTTCTAACTCCAACGTCTGAACCACATCCAGCTCCCCATGGACAGCCATATTGAATATATCTGTCGCTATCGCAGATAAAATCATCTTCTCTATAATTGCAACCATCGCAACAAATACCAGAATCACATTCACATTCCTCTACGCATTCTCCATCTTCACAATTACCGTCACAAGTTTTAATATATTTCTTTTCTGTTTCTTTTTCTTCATAGCACTTATCGTTTTTGCAACCTCTTTCATAACAAATCCTCTTTTTATAGACCTTATCGCCTATGCAATAATAGTCCCATGAGTTACAAGAACTATCTCCGCATTCTTCGTACTTATCATTTCTGTCTCCGTCAGAATCATACCAGTAAACATCATTTTTATAACAATTCTTATAATCATGTTCATCATAATCGTCATGGTCATCACAAGATGAACTGTAATTGCAATTATAATAACAATAACCACCTGAACAATACCATTCTGGTCTCTCATCTTCATCGCATTTTCCATAACCACAATATGTGGATCCTTGACAGCTTTCAGAATTAGACCATTCTAAACAGGAATCAGAATCATAATTACCGCAAGTTTGTCTAGAGGCATAGCCAGAACATCTGACTTGTCCAGAATAAGCACATTCATCAACACATTCATCAACACAATCATCAAAATGTATTGTAATAGTGCTTGGATTAGTATAAGCCTCTTCTGAAGAGCTGTTTAATTTTTTGCCGTAAACCATTCCTGTATAGTTATAATAACCTGGATTGTTTTCATAAATACTCCAAGTTTTAGAACAGCTGGTATTGTTAGAACAACTCTCATTATGCCAAGAGCCAGAATAATAAAGAGAAACTTTTTCAACACCTTGGTCGTCTTGAGCAGATATTGTTATATCAACTCTATCTCCTGTACAAGCATAATTTTTATTGCTGATTAAATTTCCACTAATAATATCCTCTTCCTCTCCAGAACCGCAATC
>CAZWYU010000051.1:0-11730 GCA_964638595.1 uncultured Candidatus Saccharibacteria bacterium | reverse complement strand
GGTGGGGGTGGGTATCCTTCGCTCTACGAGCTACGGAATACCTAAATTAATATAATAGCCATAGGCCATCTTGCTTCTGTGACTTGTCCTGAACTTGTTTATCCTAAGCTAATCGAAGTGTCAAAGGGCGGTGGGGGTGGGATTTGAACCCACAATCCTATAAAGGAGCTGCTTTTCGAGAGCAGTGCCTTGCCGTTCGGCGCACCCCACCGGTTAATATAAGTCTGCGTCTATTTTTACTTTTTTTGGAAGTAGCCAGCCAAAATAATCTCCTACAAAATAACCTAATCTGACTGCTAACTTACCTTTCAAGATTTTAATTTTAAAGAATCTTTTAATCTTTTTTTCTGCAACATCAAAATCAGAAAAATTATCAATCAAGATGTCTGCTGCTTTCATTCCCCAAATAACCCCTCCGCCTGTGGTCGGTTTTGTTAAACCAGCCGAATCACCTAATAAAAAAACATTTTTTTGTTTTGAAAAATAAAGGCCTTGGGGGATTAAAGCTGCTTTTAATTTTTCTTCCTGAAACACAATATCTTCTTTTCTTAAATATTCCTTTAGTTTTTTTGTTATTTCCTTCTCTGAACCAATTCCTCCGTATTCAACTTCTTCTTTCTTAGGAATCTTCCATAAAAAACCGTATTTTTCACCTCTAAATGGAAAAATTTCTACTTGCTGGTTTTTTAAACTTCTTTCAACAAAATATTGAATTCCTAGTCTAAAATTTTTTTTGTCTGAACCTGCCAAAGCTCCTCGGCAATCAATGATTTTATAAAAATCTCTAGGAAAATCTTTAATCTCTTCATTAAAAAAGAATTTAACTCCTTTCTCTCTTGCTAACTCAAAAATGAATTCATCTAATTTCTGTCTGTTAAAATGCAATAAACAGGGCTTAACTCCTATACTCAAATCTCTGTTTCTAAAATGGACCAAAATAGAACAGACTTTCCTTTCATATAATTCTTCTGTAATTGGTAAACTTTTTTTAATCCTTTCAGAAATCAAAGCGCTGCAAGGTTTGCCTCCAATTTCATCTTTCTTTTCAAAAACAAATACCTGAAATCCCTTTTTTTGAAGCTTATAAGAAACATAGAGCCCTATAATCCCTGCTCCTAGAACTGCTATTTTATTCTTCTCTTTCATCTTTCAAAGTAAGACGAGCAAACTTTCTTTTACCGACCTGAATTATTAAACCCTCTGCTACTTTAACAGTCTTATGAAAATCATCTATTTTTTTGTCTTTGACTCTAACAGCTCCTTCTTTGATTAACCTTTTAGCTTCACTTTTAGATTTAGCTAAATCTAAATGATAGAGGAGATCAAGAATAGGATATTCTTTTTTGGGAGCAAAAAATGTTCTTATTTTGCTTGGCAGTTCTCCTTTTTTAAAAACCTTTTCAAACTCCTTTTGAGCTTTTTGCGCTTCTTCTTTTCCCCAATAAAGTTCTGTAATTCTGAATGCCAATTTTTCTTTTAGGTCTTTGGGATTGGTCTTTTTTTCTTTTAAAAGTTTTTCAATCTTCTGCAACTCTTTTTCGTTTAATCTAGCGCAAAGCTCAAAATATTGTTCCATCATTTCATCTCTCATAGACATAATCTTGCCATACATTTCTTTAGGTTTATCATTAATATTTACAACATTACCCCAACTGGTGGACATTTTTCTGCCATCAAGCCCATCGAGCATTTGTAAGGTAATAATGTTTTGAGGTTCTTGACCAAAAAGCCTCTGAATATCTCTGCCCGTTTTTAAATTAAAAAGCTGATCAGTCCCTCCAAGCTCCACGTCTGCCTTAATAGAGACAGAATCATAACCCTGTAAAAGGGGATAGCAAATCTCTTGTAGAGTTATTGGTTTTTCATTTTTCCAACGTTCATTGAAGTTTCTCCTATGAATTAACTGTTGAACAGAAAAAGCTCCAGCAATGCCCAAAAAATCTCCTAAATCCAATTTATTAAACCACTCGCTATTATACCTAATTTCTGTCTTTTTAATATCCAAAATCTTTCCAATCTGTTTTAAATAGCCAGCCATATTCTGCTTAATTTGTTTTGAAGTCAAACCTTTTCTCCCCCCCGGTTTATCAGACGGATCGCCAATCTGAGCAGTAAAATCACCAATTATTAAAACAATCTTATGTCCTAAATCCTGAAACTCCTTGAGTTTCCAAAGTTGAGCAGCTCTGCCCAAATGAATATTTTTTCCTGTTGGATCAATGCCGTGCTTAATCCTTAATTTTTTTCCAGAGGAAAGTAATTTTTCAAGATGTTTCTTTTCAATTACATCTTCTACTCCTTTTTCCAATATTTGCTTTATTCTTTTGTTAACCATAGAAATAATTTAATAGTGGACCCGACCGGAGTCGAACCGGTGACTTCATCTATGCCATAGATGCGCTCTGGCCAACTGAGCTACGGGCCCGCAATGTTTCTCAAAATCTTGGATTTTGTAAGAAACATTAGCGTCCTGAAGGTTAAAAACCTGAAGGATGTTTCTCAAAATCTTGGATTTTGTAAGAAACATTAGCGTCTTCAAAATCTTGGATAAGTTTTAGTTTCTTTTCTCGACGCCATCCTTTAATCTCCTTTTCTCTATGAACCGCACTTTTCCTATCCGGTAATTTTTCAAACCATAAAATTGCTATAGGCTTATATCTTGCAGTATATCTTGCCCCTCTACCTTTCTGGTGATCCTTAAATCGTCTCTCTAGATTTTTAGCTATACCAGTATAAAGCGAACCATTGCTACAACTAATTATATAACAGAACCAAGGCATATACAGAAATTTAATTGCCCTTCGTTGCGCTTCGCGCTCCTCAGGACATAACGACAAGTAAATGCACTTCATTTATTAACTTGTCGTAATGTGCCCCTACCAGGACTCGAACCTGGATTTAAAGCTTAGGAATCTCTTGTTTTATCCTGTTAAACTATAGGGGCGTTTTTAATAAGCTTATCATTTTTAAAGAAAAAAACAAGAAACCACAATGAATTTTTTGCTTACTTTAAAGAGCTAAAAGGAGTGAATAAAAAAAATTGTAAAAACAACCAAAAAACCCTCTTAAACACAAGGGTTTTTGATAAAATGGGTGGCTAAGCGGGTTCGAACCGCCTCTGGGAACTCCACAGGTTCCTGTGCTGCCATTACACCATAGCCACCATTTATCCTCCTAACTTTTCCATTAAAAAGTTGGGAGGACAAGCGTCCCTGCGAGGAGTTTCACCCCGCACTAAATGCGTCCCTGCGAGGAGTCGAACCTCGAACCTGTTGCTTAGAAGGCAACCGCTCTATCCAATTGAGCTACAGGGACATATTTTTTTAGTGCGGGGCAGGCCTAGAACCTGTTGCTTAGAAGGCCCGTATTATGTCTGTTTAACTACAGGGGCAAAGTAGACATACTATAGCCTAAAAAAAGAATTTAATCAAGTTGTCCTTGAAAAAATAAATCTTTAAAAATTTTTGAATCCGCTTCTTTGAAAATTAGTGTCCTTTTGGTAAAATCTTCAATAAAATTTTTATAGAGAGTATCGTCTATGTTGATCTTCTTTATCTCAATTTCTGGCTCTTCGTTGAAGGGCACATAGACGTAAAAATAGAAAACTGTAGCCGCTCCAAAAAGAGCAATAAAGGTTAATATGATAAAAACTAAAAAACTTTTTTTACCTAAAAAATAAATACTACGGCTAAAAATTTCTCTTATTTTGTTAAAATCAATTTTCTTTTTGGACATAAACTTTAATTAACAAATCAAATTGAACAATTTTTTGACCTGCAAACTGGCTTTCTTCATCTTCTTTTTCCCTTGTATTATTTTCTTTACTTATTCTTAAGCTTGTAGTTTTTACAAACCAATCACCATATTCTAATTTTTGTAAAAATTTAGCAAAATCTTCATACCTGCCTCGTCCCTCAATTCTAAAATTTAAATAATCCCAAAAGACTTCTCCTTCTTCTTTTTTTGAAGGAACAATTTTTAAAGCAAGGTTAAGTTCTTGGGCTTGATCTTTAAAAAAATTAATAAAAGCTATAGGAATTTCCGAATCAACTTTGCCTTTGTCAGTTAAAATATTTTTCATTTCATTAAGTTTTCTATCATAATCTCGATAGTCAGCTTTAATTTGCCCAGAATCCTCTGCTAAAAGCTCAATTGAGGATAGTTTTTTCTTTTTTAGAGCAATCTCTTTAGATCCGGACATTATATCTTTAAAAATAGGCAAGACTAGTAAAAAAATAACTAAAAACACCAAAGTTATTAGAATAAAAATAGAAATTAAAATTTTGTTTTTATGATTCATTCCTCAATATTAAATGTTGCTCTAAAATTAATTTCCTCTGTTTCTAGCCAATTATCTAAAGAAAAACTAAGATTGTTAATTTTTTTCTGATTTTTTAGAACCTCCCTAAAAGAATAAACCGTTTCAAGTTCTTTAGAACTACAGGAAATAGCTATTTCAGAATTTTCTTCTTGGTAGAAAAAAGTATCAAAAGAAATATCTGCAATGAGCCATGCGCTAATTTCTGTTAGAAAAATAGAAAGAGCAAATTGCTCTTTATAAAAATCATTGAATTTGTATAAAATGTTATTTATCTCTGAAAGTTTTTTGTCAAGAGTCTTGGTATAACTAATGTCTTGTTCTTTATTGTTTATCAATATTTTTAAATATGTAACTTGATTGTTAATATAAAATTTAATAGACAAAAAAGACAAAACTACTACAGCTAGAATAGACATAATTAAAAAACCTACTATTAAAAAAAGTTTTAAGTCTTTTTCTTGCTTCCTCTTTATTTTTTCTTTTGTAGGAAGTAAATTAATCATAAATTAAAATCTCTTAAAGCTAACCCAACAGCCACAACATAGCTTAATGGTTTCCTTTTTTGACTTTCAAAAAAATCAGCAGATTTTTCAGAAAGATTGATAAGGGGACTGCCTTTAATAACTTCTTTTCTAAGATTTTCTGATAAGTATTCGCTTAAACCAGAAATTTCTGCTCCTCCTCCGTGAAAAAAAATCTGCTTAATCTTCTTTTTATTATCAGACAGATTATTATCTTTTGCATGGCTTTCATAGTAATCTATATTCTTTTTTATCTCTTTAACTAATTCTTCGGTTTTTGGCTTTAAAATCTCAAAAATTTGTTTTTCAATCTTGTTCTTATTTTTGAATCCATAAATTTTTTGTAATGCCTCTGCCTCCTCTATAGTTTTATTTAGTTTTTTAGCAATGATTTTAGTAAAACCATTACAAGAAATAGGAACATAGGAGGCGAAACGAAGAGAATGACCATAAAAAACACTAAAACTAGTGGAGCTAGCGCCAAGGTCAATAAAATATACAGGATTTTTACTCTCTCCTCTTTTTATTAATGCCCTAGCCGCTGATGCTGATTCTGTTTCTAAAGCTTTTAGTTTCAGTCCCGCTTTTTTAATAGCTGTAACATAAGGGTCAATAACTTTTTTAGTCATCGCTACTATTAAAACTTCTATTTTGTCAGATCCGGAGTCTTCAAGAACTTCAGAATCTAAATAAACTTTATCTAAACTAAAAGGTATATAATTTTCTGCTTCATAACGTGCTGCTTTTTTAACCTCTGCTATCGGCAACTTTGGCATTTTAATAACTTTCAAAAAAGATTTTTCTTCAGGCAAAGATACAATTACTTGTTTGGTATCAAGTTTTTTGGTTTTAGAAATTAATTTTTTAATTTCTTGAGACAAGCTATCTATGTCTTTAACTACACCCTTCTTTACTATGCCTTCGGGCAAAGCAGAATATCCAATGGCTACAATATTAGGCTTACCATTTCTTTTTTTAAGTTGAATAATTTTTAGGCTTAAATCAGAAATATCTAAACCAAAACTGCCAATTTTTAAATTAAATAAATTAAACATTATTTTAGTTCCCGCCATCTTTTATAACCAAATTCTTCGCTTAAAGATGGTAAAAATGGCGGAGGATTAAAGCTTAATTCTGGGTCATAAATATTTTCTCTCTGTCTATAACCCGAAACCCAAGTTCCTCCGGATGTCCATCTGGTGCCAACTCTTCCATTGCTAACAATTGAACCATATATCTTCAATTCTTCTTTTTTTGAATATTGGGGATAATACAAAGAAGAATAATGATTTCTGCCAAAGTGGCCAGTTTGGGCGATATAGACCCCGTATAAATCAAGATAATCAGGTGAATCAGGTGAAATTAAAACATTGTGCTGTCCTATTAAAACCAACCCATCATTACCTAATCCATTTTTATAGCTAATGTCGTCTTTTAACCAAACGTCGGTTTCCTCTTCTTGGTTTATAAGGTCTGCCGAAGCTAATGTTATTCTCCCAGAAATTTCTCCTTCTATCCATAAATTGTCTTCTATAAAAACCAACCCACAAGCGCTTAGTTCATAATAATCAGCTGGGCTTTCTTTACTAATGATAGAATATTCCCAAAACTCGCCCTGATCTGTGTCATAAGCCCTTAATCTAGACAATTCTTCTATTTTTTTCACAATTAGTTGCTCACCATTTAGTATAACATAATAACCTTCTTCACCTGAAGGGGGTAAGTATAAACCCTTGCCTCCAGAAGTTAATTGTTTAAGTTCATTTAAATCAATTGTTATTCCCTCAAAATCAAAATGATTGCTACCAATTACAAATAAGTTTTCGTTGCCGTTTGCTGTGGTAAAAACACCGGGACAAACACACCCTTCTCCATATTTATAATTACACTCATTAGGACAAGGAGAGCAGCCATAAGAATCAGTGCAAACCCATTCGCTTTGCTCTGAACTAACTAAAGAATTATTAGAACCATCCATTCTTATTCCACCGTTAGAATGATAAGGCCCGGTTATAATCCTATCAGAGCCAGCCCAAACATTATGATTTAGAATATAAGAATAATCCGCTACTGAAGGTTTAATATATTTTACCTGAATTTTTCTATATAGTTCGGGGAATGCCTCTGTCCAGCCAGTAGCAGTAACCGAAACAGCTGTTGTAATATCACAATCCCTAGTCTCTTCAACTTCAAGAGAGTATCCTCCAACTAAACCAATCCCTGATAGTCTATATTCATATTCACATTCATCACAATCAGAACAATCAGAAGGAGGACAACTTAACTCTTCTCCGGATAGAATTTCCTGATTCTTGTGAATTAAATACCAACGGTATCTATTAATCCCGGCTTCAGCAATATGCAGAGCTTGTTCTAAGGCCTCTTCTTTTTCTGACATTCTTAATTCAGAAAAAATAAATCCAAGCAAAGCAGACAATAGAATAAGAAAAACACCAGCAAAAATTATTATATAAGTAATAATAAAACCTTTCATTCTGTTTTCTTTAAATTTCTTAATTGCGAACTAGTTTGTAAACGATAATAACTAGGCGGACTGTCGGGAAATCTATCAATAAGCAAAGAAACCTCCATAAGTTGAGTTCTATTAATTCTATCTACTGGATTTCCAATTTCTATACCATTTTCATCAAAATATTTAAAAATATAGTCTTGCTCTCCCGAAGAAGCATTTTCTACATAATGAGAAATAATACTAATTTTTTCTTGTTCAGAAGGGTATGTTCCAGCTACTGGTTGGATAACTCCTTTTTTAAAATTTCTCTCTTCGTTAGCTCCCAAAGCTACCCAATTGAGAACAGCATTAACTATTATAGAGTGATTATTTTGCTGCCAATCGCAAAAATTATTAACCCCATAAGAAGAATCTACTAAAATTTCAACCTCATTGTCAGAAGCATAATCAAATACATCAAAAAGACTAATATCTTGCCATTCCGAAGCACAATCACTACATTCTCCCCAGTTATAGCAGAGATTAGCTAATTTAAAACCATCAACAAACAATTCAGCTGATTCATAACTGCCCCAACCTAAGTCTCCTTCAATTCCTACTTCTAATTGAGCTTCTTTTAGAGTACCGTTAAAAAAATCTGAAAAATTAACACTACAAGATCCTCCATTAGAAAAACTAACACACTGATCTTCTAATTGTCCTTGATTTTCAACTTCTAAAAAATATCTTACTCTTTCTGTCTGTCCGTCTTTATCTATATCGCTATAGAAGATAAACTCATTGGCAGAAGCTTTTTCTACTGAAAAAGAACCGTCCTCTCCAGTATCTATTGTCCTTATCTCTCTTAGCATAACTTTGATTCCTCTCCTAGCTTCGGCAACAGCTTGAATCATCTGCATATCTTTTTCATGTGTTTTATAAAGATAGACTATAGAGCTAAAAACTGCTGTCGTTATAATACTAAAAATAGCAACAGCAATTAAGGTTTCTATTAGGGTAAAAGCTTTATTCATAACGATCCAAATTAACAAACTCATTTTGACTAGAATAAATATCTAATTCAATGGTCTGTGAATAATAATTCTCAGACTCTACTTCAAGCTGATAATCTGCTGATTCTTGCAATAAAATAAACAAAGCTGTACCTTGTTCGTTTGTAGTATGTTGGACATTGTAACCCAGAGAATTAGAACTAAGACTGACATCTGTCCCAAATATGGGATTATCGTTTTCTGCATCTTTTACCTGAACAAACAAACTATTTCCTGTATCAAGATAAAAATTAGTAGTAGTAGAAATATTAGGAGCTAAACTTATTGGTAATTCTGTTAAATCTTCTCTAATATTTAAAGCTCCTCTGCTAGATAAAAAATTAGAAAAATAATATTTATCAGGCTTGATGTCCTCAAGTCTTTTATAACCACTTGCGTCTGTAGAAAAACTTTTTTGATACTCATAGATTTCTTCCTCTAAACTGTTCCAACCTACAATATCTTCACCCTTAACATCAAAATAAACATCAGGGACTACTGTGTCTTGTCCGTTCTTCCAAGATATTTGCCAATCATAAAGCAAGGGAGTTTTAGCTAAATCTGTAGTAAAAAAATCAGCCTTAATGCGAAGCTTAGGATAATCAATAACAGAAAGAGACGAAATATCTATTGGAGGAATAGAAAATCCCTCTTCGTTACCAATTAAATCCGGCACCAAAGCCCAGCTGGAACCAGTGGCACAAAGTAAGTGATATTTAATGCTTGTTTCTACTTCTTCAAAATCAGACCAAGTGAGATAATCCCATTCAGTAATTGAAATTGGTTCTATGGAATTAGAAATTAAATAACCGTCTTCCTGATAAGAAACAGCAGAACTTGTGGAAAGAGAAACTTTTTCTTGATTAATTTTTAAATCCTCTAAATCAAAAATTTTTGTTCCATTAAAAAAACTATCAAAGAACCTGTCTCCTGACCCGGGAGCAAGAGTATAAATGTCCAAATCAGATAGCTTATCAATGGTTAAAGTAAGAGGATAAAATTGCCCCTCGTTAATGGTCGGATTCTTGCGAAGAGGAGTAGCAATAATTTCTCCGTTATACGAATCTCCTGATTGAAAGGTCTCTGCTTCGCCATATCCTTGTTTCTGAACTTTAATTTTATAATCATCAGGTTCCAAAGAAGAATCTAAAATTAAAAGTCTTGTGCCAGGATTGTTGTCACTTGTTCCATAACATTGGTTAAAAGCTGAACCTTGATTTATAATATTAATTGCTGTTTCGGGACAAGGAGCTAATTGGTCAGAGCAAACTACTTCAATCGGTTCTCCTAAACTAGTGCTAACAGTGATTTTAATGGCTCCCTTTCCTTCCCCAGTCTCTAGGCTCTTTGAGGCTGCAATAGTGCTTAAACTAACTTCTCCTCCCCAAGAAGCATCCCAAAAAACATTAATTTTAATCTTTTTATAATCATCGGGAGCCAAGTCTGCCTCTATTGGATTATTCTGGCAATCAAACCCTTCTATAGTCCCGTCAAAACAATCATCATAATTTTCAACGAGTCTTTCAATTTGGTAAGAGACATTATTTAAAACTATTGTTTCCTGCATTGTCTCAATATTTTCAAAAGACAGACTTCTAACTTCCTCAATTTTTTGGGTAGCTAAAAAAACTGCCTGCATTTTTATACGTGTATGAGAAATTACCTTTGTGGTTAAGTAAAAAGCGCCAAAAATACCCAAAAAAACAATACTAGTTAAAAAAATTGTTATAAGAACTTCTATAAGGGTAAAACCTTTTTCCATATTAGAAATTTTGCATTATAGAATAAATTGGCTGAATCATAGCTATGGCAAAAAACCCAACTGCTATGCCTATTAAAAGGAGCAATATAGGCTCAATAATAGAAGAAAGATTTTTAGTTTTGTTGTTAACCTCTTCTTCTAAAAAATTAGCTAACTTTTCAAGCATCTCTGAAGTTTGTCCAGTTTCTTCTCCAACTTGGAGCATTTGAATAAAAAGAGGAGAAAAAAGATTTGGATAGTAAGCAATCATTTGAGAAATTTTTTTTCCTTTTTCTACTCTTTCTGCTGTCTTTTTCAAGGCTTTTTTGTAATAAAGATTGCTTACTGAGTCTGAAGCAATATTTATAGCAGAGATAACCGGAACGCCTCCTTTCATAAGGGCGCTTAAAGAAAGGGCGCTATAGGCAGAATTTATTTTTTTAACTAGAGGCGACAGAATCGGAAGCTTTAAGTTTAATTTGTGAAAAAAATATTTACCAGTTTTACTTTTAAAAAAAAACATATAAAATTCCTGATAAAAAAATTAAAATTAAAAAAACAATCATCCAATTTTCAGCAAAAAAATTGCCAGCAAAAATTACTGCTTTAGTTAAGGGAGGCAATTCTACTTCTAGCTCTTCAAAAGTTTTACTTAATTCAGGCACAACTTTTACCATCATTACCGCCCCAATTAAGAGCATGGCGCTTACAATAACTGCTGGATACATCATAGCTCCTCTTACTCTAGAGCGAAGACGATAATTGCGTTCAAGCTGTTCTGATAGAATTCCTAAAACTCTTTCTAATCCTCCCGTTTTCTCTCCGACCTTTATTAGACTAACATAAATATCTGGAAAAACTGTTGGGTATTGCGCTATGGCTTTTGAAAGGGGAGTACCTTTTAAAATCATTTCTCTTATTTCTCGTAAAGCTTTTTTAAAATAGCTACTTTTAATCTGTTTTTCTAATACTCCCAGTGCCCTAGGCAATGAAACTCCGGCTGCCACCATTACTTGCAAATTACGAGTAACTAAAAGTTTTTGGTTTAAAGGAACATGTTTAATTTTTGGCAAAAAATATTTTAAATTAAAACTAGCTTTAGGAAGACTAGCGGTAATCAAAAAATAACCCTCGCCTTTTAGGGCTTGGGCTAAATCCACTTCACTTTTAGCCTGCCTTTTTCCTTTTTTAGTCTCGCCCCTAAGTGATTTTGCAATATATTGATAAATAGGCATTTTTTATTCTTGAGTTACTCTTAAAATTTCTGAAATTGAAGTAAATCCCTGAACCGCCTTTACTAAACCGTCCTCTATTAAACTTCTCATTCCATCTTTGCGAGCTCTATTTTCAATTTGGGAAGCAAAAACTTCTCCTGTTATTAAAGATTTGATAGCTTCAGTTATAGGCAAAACTTCATAAATTCCAACTCTTCCCTTATAACCCTCCTGACAATTTTTGGTTTTCTTGGGTTTAAAAAAATCTACTTTTTTAAAATCTTCTCTTGTTCTTATAAATTTTTCTTCTTTTAAAGCCGAGATAACAGTATCTAGAGAACAAAAATCTTTTAGATTTTTAATCTCTATATCCTTTAAGTTATATTTTTCTCTTTGGTCGCATAAACGCCTTACTAGCCTTTGGGCAAT
>CAZWYU010000050.1:0-3838 GCA_964638595.1 uncultured Candidatus Saccharibacteria bacterium | reverse complement strand
GGTAAACGCGGATATTAGACAAAATGAGCGAAGCGAGCGATGGCGAATAACTCGTTTCTATACGAATAAAATATAAAATATTTACTTAATTTTATATATTATACGAATTATTGATATAATTACATTTTAATAATATCATGGAAAAATACCTCAATCAAACTGAAGAGGAATGAAAAATAGTGTTTCTTTATTAAAATAATAGTTCTGTTTTGGTTTTTTTCAAGAAAAAACTCAACTCAAAAACAAAAAAAATAGCTTTTTTGAGCTGTTGTGTATAACTTCAACCTTTAATCCAATCTTACGAAGTCCGATTTCGTAAGATTTTTTTCTAGAAATTCAATTTAATTAGCGCTCATTTTATTTTTAGATAAAAAATCGCTATTTTAAAAATTTTTTGTTAAAATAAAAAAATGAACAAAGAAATAAAAATTGTGGGAGCTGGCTTATCGGGGCTAACAGCAGGAATAAATCTTCTTGAATCAGGATATAAAGTCACTATCTACGAGAAAGGAGAAGACGTTGGAGCAAGGTTTAATAACGATTTTCAAGGAATCGTTAATTGGATGTCAGATATTGATGTAATGGAAGCTATAAAAAAAATGAATATAGAAATTAATTTTATGGCCAGTCCCTTAAAAGAAGGAATCTTTTTTGGTTCAGGCCTAAAAAGTCAAGCAAACTTTAAATCCGAGAAACCTATTTTCTATTTAGTTAAAAGAGGTTGGCAAAAAGACACCATTGATCATTCTCTTAAAGAACAATTTCTCCGGAAAGGCGGTTGGATTAATTTTAACAACAGCCCTGCTTTAGAGGATATGGATATAGTGGCTACCGGGCCTAAGAAAGTTTATCTTGCCACAGCAGGATACAATTTTGAAACTAATTTTCCAAACACTTTTTGCGAAGTTATAGATAAAAATCTTGCTCCCAAAGCTTATGCTTACTTATTAATAAGGGATGGTCGGGGAACACTGGCTACTGCTTTATCTCAAAATTTTCAGGACCCGGATATTTATTTAAGAAAAACAGTAGAAGCCTTTGAAAAAAAACTGGGATTATCAATAAAGAATAAAGAAAAATTCACGGGTGTGGCAAATTTCTCTCTCCCCAAAACAGCTGTAAAGAATAGAAAATTATACGTTGGCGAAGCTGCTGGTTTCCAAGACGCTTTTGTGGGATTGGGAATGTTTTTTGCAATAAAATCTGGATACTTAGCAGCTAGAAGCATTATAGAAAAAATAGATTATGATAATTTATGGAAAAAAGAGCTCAATAACTTTTTAAAAATTAGCATGGTCTATAGATTTTTATTTGAAATTGCTGGTTATAAAAGTACTAACATAATATTAAAAACAATTGAAAAAAACCAGAAAAAATTATTAGATTTGATAAAAAAAGGATATAAATTTGACTGGAAAATGAAAATAATGTACCCGGCAACTTATCTATTTATGAAAAATAAAATAAAATAGCTCTTCTCTTCTGCTTTATCTTATAATAAGCTGAAGTTCAGCTACTTACCAATAATCATTTTCCTTTAGAAAGGAGGAAAACAACAAAAATGAAATATCACTTAATTTATAACCCAACAGCCCGTAGCGGACGCAGTAAAACTGATTTCAAAAAAATAGTTAATAAATTCCAAAACAGAGGCGTTGAATTCGATACAACAATAACGCAGAGAAAAGACGAGGCTATAGACATTGCTAAAAATATTAGCAATGAGAAAGCTTCAGTGGTAGTTGCTGTAGGTGGCGATGGTACTATTGGCGAAGTAATCACTGGCCTGATGCAACAGCCAACAGAAAAACGGCCAGTTATGGGAGCTTTACATATTGGTACTAGCCCCGACTTTCCTCGCTATCATAAAATTCCAACCTCTGTTGAAGACGCCGTTGATTTCTTGTTCCGGGCAAATCCCATAGCAATTGATTTGGGAAAAGTAACTCACTGGGATTTGTCTAGAAAAAAACTCCTTAACTCCTACTTTGGTTGTAATGTCAATATTGGCTTGGGCCCTAATATTGCCTCTAAATCTAATAACAGATATAGAGCTTATTTAGGAGATTTCTTGGGAACTCTATTAGCTACTCTGGTTTCTTTAAGCCAACATAAGAAAAGTAGAGTGACTATCGAGATAGACGGTATTAAAGAAGAGCTTGATAATGTTATCAATCTAACGGTTGGAAAAGATCCATATCTAGCTTCTGGGATGAGAGTCCCCATAGACATATCTACTGATGACGGAAAATTGTTTTCTCTGTCTCTCCAGTCTAGCTCCAAAATTAAACTCTTAGCACAACTATGGCGTCTTTATTGGGGTGATATCCTCAATTATCCAGGAGCCAAACTTAAGAGAGGCAAAAAAGTGGTAATTTCATCAAACGATCTTAGTTTGGTTGAATTCGACGGAGATGTCCGGGGTTATCTTCCTATAACAATAGAAGCAATGCCTCAAGCAATTAATATCTTAAAAAAGAGCTCTTGAATAATCGAGCTCTTTCTTTTTAATTGAATGAATCTGCAATTATGACGACCAGAAAGAATAAATTTTTGACTGGCTTTAAAAAATTTCTTTTTTTTCAGTATCTAAAAATATATGTCTTTTTTGTATATTTAAAAAGATTTTTTAAAAGAGAGATTGGTTTTAGGCAATTCATAATTTTTTTAAAGAGGGTGCTACTGCTCTTTAATAAAATAAAGATAAATAAAGTTGTAAAGACACGAGGAGTCTATAAAATCCATATCTACCTTCCAGCCTTCCCTACTAAGGCTTTTTTTATTGCTCTAGATAAGTTTTTAGTGCAAAATCCTACTGATTTAGAAATTAATCCAACATCTATTTTATTATCAATGAGCAAATTATGTAATTATCACTGTCCTCATTGTTATCAAAAATTTGATTCTAATGAAGAAATGCCTCTAGAAAGATTATTAGAGACCGCCCAACAGCTTCAGAATTTGAATATCAGTTTCATAAACATTGAAGGCGGAGAACCTCTGATTGACTTTGAGAGATTGACTGCTCTTTTGGAAATTCTAGATGAAAATCGCTCTGAAATATGGGTTAACACTAACGGGAGTCTCATAACTAGAGAAAAAGCACAAAAAATGAAAGATCTAGGAGTCTTTGGAGTCATGGTGTCTCTTCATTATTGGCAAAAAGAAAAATATGATAAATTTGTGGGAGTTAAAGGAGCTTATGATAGAGTAATTGCCTCTCTAAAAATTTTTGACGAAGTCGGTATTTCTACTGCAATAAACTGTACAGGTACCCAAGAATTAATTAAAAGCGGCGGATTTGAAAAAATAATGCAGATAGCTAAAGACAGCAACTGTGCACTGGTTCAATTAATTCATGAAAAACCAGCTGGAGGATGGATAGGACGAAAAGACACTTTAGATAAAGAATACTTGAATAAACTAATTCTTTATCATTTAATTTATTCTTCCAGCAAAAAATTTAAGTACTATCCGGCTATTTCTTCCCAGGCTTATGAGTCTTTAAAAAATAACTTTGGCTGTACCGCTGGAGGAATTGAGCGCTTCTATATCAACGCCAGCGGAGAAGTCCAACCCTGTGAGTTTGTCAATGTTAGCTTTGGCAAATTAACAGAAGAACCTTTTTGCAAAATCTACAAGAGAATGCGAAAAGTTTTTAATGTTCCTAGGGTAAATTGGATTTGTTGCACGGAAAGCTATAAAATTAATAAGGCTATGCAGCAATTACAGCAGAAAGTAACTCCTCTATCAAAAAAAATGTCTGAAAAATTGATTAAAGACTTTAAGCTCGGAGAAGAAACACCTCTTTATAAAAAGATGAAACTCTATGACGAAA
>CAZWYU010000049.1:0-6939 GCA_964638595.1 uncultured Candidatus Saccharibacteria bacterium | reverse complement strand
GAATACTTTTTTCTATTTGGAATTAGCAATCTTCCTAATTTTTTTTGTTCTTCTAGATATTCAATTAAACAACGAAAGTCGCCATCTCCGGAAACAATGATTGCCTTATCGTAGCTGGGATATTCAATCATTGTATGTAAAACTAATTCGGCATCTACATTACCTTTAATGAAAGCACCATCTTTCTTTTCAATCTTTAGGGTTGGTTTAAAAATAACAAGATATCCTTCTTCTTGTAAGTATTTATAAAGAGATTCGTTTCCTGGGATATAACCGATAAATAGAAATGCTTTGCTGACCTTGTATTTTTCTTTAAGGTGGACCCTAAATCTTCTGAAATCTAATTCCCAGCCTAACTCTTTGATACTTAGATTTAAATTGTTACTATCTATAAAAGCGTAGTTGTTTATCCCATTATCTACAGCCATAGAAGTAATTTTTTCAAGCGGTTTTTTGTTAATATTTTCTATTCGCCGATAACCTGGATTTGTATTTTGCGAGGGCGGGAATAATCTAATTCAACCAGCATCACTCTCTGCCACTGGCCTAATTGCAGTTCCCCGTCTATTAGGTTAAGAGTGACTGAAGGCAGTAAATGTATGGCTTTACAATGGGAGTGACCATTTTTGCACTCATCTTCACATAAATTGACTGTTCTGATAGAAAAATTGTCGTGTTGATATTCTATTTTATTAGAAGCAGTTTGTTCTAAATTTCTTTTGATGTCCTCTTGAAGTAAAGGTTCATTTTCGTTGACTATTAGAGCCGACGAAGTGTGCAGAATCTGAATATTGACTAAACCGTTTTTAATTTTACTTTCTTTTACAAAAGTTTTTATTTCATCTGTAATATCAATGAAATCAAACAATTCTTTGGTTTGATATTTTAAAGTTTTATTTGCAGTTATCATATTTATTTTTCTCTTTTAATAATAAAGTCGGCTGTTTCTTTTAAGATATCATTCCATTTGTTTTGAGGTAAAGATGCCAGGTTTTTCTTGGCTTTTTTTACAAATTTTTTTCCTAATTGTTGAGATTTCTCATAGCTTCCAGTTTTTTTAAATATTTCCACAATTTGAGTAACTTCTTTTTTCTTAATGTATTCTTTTTCCATTAGCTTATTCAATTTTTTCTTATGTTTTGGTTTTAATTTTTCTAAGGCTAAAATGACGACAATGTTACCCCCTTTTCTTTCTATTATATCTTTGCCAATTTCTTTTCTTTTTTCATTGTGGCTTTCTTTTTCACCGAAGATATCCAAAATATCATCTTGAATTTGGAAAGCTATACCCAAGTTAAAACCATATTTTTTTAGAGCTTCTATCTCTTTTTTCTTTGCTCCAGCAGATAAAGCCCCAACTTGGCAACAACTTTGAAATAGAATAGCTGTCTTTTGCTCAATCATTTTGAGGTAACCTTTTTTGCTTATAGTTTGATATCGATTTTTTTCAAGATAAGACTCTCTTTTTCTTTCTGTCATTTCAAAGAGTATATCTGAAATTTCTCCTCCAGTTATTATTTTCATTGTTTTAGCAAAAATTTCAGAAATTTCTGTTGGTTGTTTCGAATGATTAGCTGCCTGGAATATGGCTGCTGCATAATATATGCTTAAACATTGAGCAGTTGCTTTACCCAGTTTATACCAAGTGGTTGGTTTTTCTCTTCTGTTCCTACTGCGGTCAATAATGTCGTCAATAATTAGAGAGTAATTATGTAATATTTCCAGACCGGCTGCTGGATAAAGGGCGTCTTTTTTTTGTCCCCCCAGTAATTGATTACAGATAATAGCTAAAGCCGGCCTCAATCTTTTGCCTCCAGTAGAAACTTGATATTCAACAATTTTTTGTCTCTCTTTGTCAACATCAGAAGTCAAGATTTCTTTAATGATTGGGTCGACAGTCTTTCTGAAGTCAAAGAGGACATCTTTTAATTTATTTGAGTTTTTTTTCATATTTTATTTTTAGAAGTAAATAAAAGGAAATGTTTATTTTCTTTGATTATTTTTTTGAATATCAATAAATCCATTTTAAGTAGTCCTATTAATCCCCTAAAACTTCTTCTATATTTTCAGCAATGAGTTTAGGAACATTATCTTTTAAGTCTGTTCTACCGGAAACTAGAAGAATTTTGTTTTCTTGGAGCAGGGAAGCATTAGTTTCAGCGCTTCTTGGAAAGACTATTGTTTCTAGTTTTCCTGTTAAATCTTCTAAATTAATAAAAAACATTGGCCGACCACTTCGAGTAATAATTTTTTTTGCTTTATTAACTATTCCACAAACCGTTACTCGGTTTCCGGGATTAATCTTTTTTATGAAAGGAGTGCCTATTTGGATTACTGATTTGTTCTCTTGGTTTAGTAAATCATTTTTAATTCTAGAAATAGAGATAGCATTTTTGGAAAATATTTTTTCATAACTTTCCAAAGGATGTCCAGAAACATAAACTCCTAACAATTCTTTTTCCCATTTTAGTTTTTCTTTTGATTTTGCCGGTTCGCAAGTTTTGATATTTAGAGAAAGTGAGTTAGGGGAATTATCAAAAAGACCTGCCTGCCCGTTGCTTTTATGAGTTTTTATTTCTCTTGAATAAGAGAGAAGCGTATCTAAATTTTGTAGAAGAGCATTTCTTTCTTCTAATTTATCAAAAGCCCCAGCTTTGATTAAGGATTCCATTGATTTTTTGTTTAAGTCTTTAGATTGAATTCTATTTATAAAATCTTCAATTGACTGAAATTTTCCTTGAGCTTTCCTTTCTCCAATAATAGTGGTTATTATATTATGGCCTACATTCTTGATTGCCCAAAGGCCAAATCTGATTTCATTTTTACCAACTACTGTGAAATTAGCATGACTTTCGTTTATATCAGGCGGAAGAACTTTAATTTTCATTCCCTTACACTCATCTAAAATAAAAGACATCCTCTCAACATCTTGTTTTTCTGTGGCCAAGACTGAAGCCATAAATTCTATTGGATAATTTGCTTTTAGATAAGCTGTTTGATAAGCAATCTTTCCATAGCCAACACTATGGCTTTTATTAAATCCATAAGAAGCAAAAGGCAAAAACCAAGACCAAATTTCTTGAGCTATTTCTTGTTTGACACCTTTTTCAACTGCTCCTTGAATAAATTTTTCTTTTTGTTTATCCAAAAGAGAATAGATTTTCTTGCCAATAGCTTTTCTCAAAATATCTGCCTCGCTTAAAGAGAAACCAGCAATTTCTCTAGCTATTTGCATCATTTGTTCCTGAAAGATAGGAAGTCCATAGGTGTCTTCAAGAATAGATTTTAGTTTGGGATGGATATATGATATTTTTCTTTTTTTCTTTTTTCTAGCAATATATTCTGGTATAAACTGCATTGGGCCGGGTCTATAAAGCGCGAGTATAGCTACGATGTCTTCAAACTCATTGGGCTTTAATTCCTTAAGCCACTTTTTCATTCCAGAACTTTCCAGTTGGAACACTGATGTTGTTTGAGCTCTTTGTAGGAGCTTGTATGTTTGCTTATCATTTATAGGGATATTTTCAATGTCTATCTTTTGCTTTTTTATTTTTTCTACTAATTTTATTGTTTGTTCAATAGTGGTTAAATTTTTAAGACCAAGAAAGTCCATTTTTAATAGCCCTAAATCTTCAATAGAATGCATTTCATATTGAGAGACAATGGCTTTATCATTTTGGGTTGGGTGTTGTAGGGGAACGAGCTCATCTAAAGCTTTGTCAGAAATTACCACTCCACAGGCATGAGTAGATGCGTGTCTTGCCACTCCTTCAAGTTTTTTGGCTAAATCAATAAGAGTTCTTACTTCTTCATCTTCTTGGTATCTTTTTTTAAAATCAATTACTCTTTTTAGACTTTGCTCAAGAGAAAAACCAAAAGGAATCATTTTGGCTAATTTGTCGCAGAAAATATAGCTATAATTTAAAACTCTTCCAACATCTCGGATAACAGCTCTTGAGGCCATTGTTCCAAAAGTAATAATTTGAGCTACTCTGTTGTGTCCGTATTTTTCAGCCACATATTCTATAACCTCATCTCTTCTAATGTCTGCAAAATCTAAATCAATATCAGGCATTGAAATTCTTTCTGGATTAAGAAAACGCTCAAACAAAAGATTATGTTGAATAGGATTTATGTTAGTAATACCAGACAAATAAGCAACTAAAGAACCACCAACAGAACCGCGTCCGGGACCAACTACTATATTTTGTTTTTTAGCCCAATTAACAAAATCAGCAACAATCAAGAAATAAGAAGCAAATCCTGTCTTTTCTATAATTCCTAGTTCATAATCCAATCTTTCATGCGTTGTTTTTTTGTCTTTAAATTCTTTTTCTTTTTTAGCTATTTTTTGCAGACAAATATTCTTAAGTTGTTGGTCAGGAGTATTTCCATTAGGAACATCGTATTTAGGTAATTTTATCTTTCCAAGCTTGAACTCAAAATTACACATTTCTTTTATTTTCTGGGTATTTTCAATAGCGCTGGGCGTATCTTTAAAGTCCTCAATCATTTGTTCTGGCGGTTTTATTGAAAAATCATCTTCAAGCATTGTTAGTCTTTCTGGGTCGTTTGGATCGGCTCCGGTGTTGATAAGCATTAAAATATCTTGGGCTTTTGCATCTTCGGGTTTTAAATAATGAGAATCGTTAGTAGCAACCAAGGGGATGTTGAGTTTTTTAGAAAGAGTAATTAAAAAATCATTTACTCTTTTTTGTTCTTTAATATTAGGATGGCATTGGAGCTCTAAATAGAAATTGTCTTTGCCAAAAACCTCATTGTATTTTAGGGCAGTTTCTTCTGCTTTTTTAAATTTGCCGGCTAAAATTAATCTAGGTATTTTGCCTTGTAAACAGGCGGTAGAAGCAATCAATCCTTCACTGTGTTGAAAAAGTAATTCTTCGTCTATTCTTGGTTTATAATAAAAGCCCTCTAAATGTGCCTTGGTGACTAATTTGACTAAATTTTTGTAGCCAGTTTCGTTTTTGACCAAGAGGAGCAGATGATAATGTTTATTATCTATTTTCGGTCTTTTTTGAGTCATTTTTTCAAAGGCAGTATAAACTTCGCATCCTATAATAGGTTTGACTCCCATTTCTTTTGCTTTTTTATAAAATTCTACAGCTCCATACATTACTCCGTGGTCTGTTAAAGCCACGCTATCCATATTGTTTTTTTTGACATAAGCCAAAAGCTCCTCAATTTTGGGGAGTCCGTCAAGGAGTGAGTATTGGCTATGAACGTGAAGATGGGTAAATTTAGAAGGCATATAATAAAATGACTAAATCCGAATGTCTAATTATTTCTTTTTTGATTTATTTATTATTGAAGAAAAAATTAAATTTAGTTTATTTGTTTCTTTCCAATATTTTCTAGTTTTTTCTTTGTGTTTGGGAATGGCTTTAGCAATCATTTTTAGCTAATGGCGTGTTTTCTTAGATTCTTTTTTACAAATTCCAATTTTATGTTCAAAACCTTTTTTAGTTTTAGCACAATCTGCCTCACAATAATTAGTGCCAATGCTTGTAGTTGCTCTTATTAACTGTCTTATAATGGGAAGGTTATTGTATTTGGGTTGACTCTTTTTACAAATTCTATGATATTTTCTCCAAATAAAGCGGTTTTTTCCTTTAAATCGTGCTTTGGGTTATTGGGTATTTATTATTTGAATTTTTGTTAGAAATTAGGATTTCGGATTTAGGATTTTA
Source organism: uncultured Candidatus Saccharibacteria bacterium (assembly GCA_964638595.1). Taxonomy (GTDB): domain Bacteria; phylum Patescibacteriota; class Minisyncoccia; order Minisyncoccales; family PEYH01; genus CAZWQR01. The sequence continues at coordinate 1,231 of CAZWYU010000049.1, read as the reverse complement.
GTTTAGTCATTATGCCATATGAGCGATTAAGTTTTTTGATTTAAGCTCTTCGGTAATTACATCGCCCTCTACAATCGTTCCGCTTAGGAGTACATTTTCTTTTACCCTTGAATCTTTAAAGCTCAAATCTCCTTCAATAAAACTGTTTTCTAAGCTAACCAGGCCCTCAACTATAAGCTCTTCCAAAAAGACAGAACCTTTGATATGGGCTTCTTTCAAAAAAAGATCGCCTGTAATAGTGCCTGTTTTTGTATTGATATCTATTATAGAAACATTTTTAATGCTTAAATCTTCTTCAATGACAGCTTTATTCAATCCCAAAAATCCTTTTACGCTTGCTTCGTCAAAAATAACATTTTTATAAAATTTAGAAGCAACCAAATTGGCTACTTCTCTTATTCTAATTTTTTTGGCTACAAAGTCTTCCTTAAATTCCGAGTTAGAAATATATAAAGTTGTATAAACTAAAACATTTTCTAAATTAATCTGTTTTTCAAAAACACATTTATCAACATAAATAGCTCCTTGAATTGTTGACCCTTGAAAGTTAAGTCCAACATTAATCTGTTTATCTGAAAATGAAAATTCTGGCATTAACTTATAAGTAAAATCAGCAGCCCTTTTTTCGCGTTCTGCTTTTCTCAATTCTTTTTGCATATCCTCAAAACTAAATCTTTGAAGAGGTTTATCCATTTTAATTTTATAGCTAAAGAAAGCAGTCTAAACTGTTTATAATATTGTATCTCATTTTTTTAATAATACAAAGTGGGGAAAATTATGTTAAAATGTAAAAATGTTTTCCTCCCTTAAATTAATTAAAGATTTTAAAAAACAAGGTTATAAAACAGTTGTTGGCATTGATGAAGTTGGCAGAGGATGTCTAGCTGGTCCAGTTGTAGCGGTAGCTGTTATTCTAAAAAATCCGACAGATTATTTATTAAAAGAAGTTAAGGATTCTAAAAAATTAAGTTTTAAGAAAAGGCAGGAGCTTTATAATATTTTAATAACCAATACCTATTGGGGTAGGGGATTAGTGGGAGCAAAATTGATAGATAAAATAAATATTTTACAGGCAACCAAATTGGCTATGAGAAGAGCGGTCAGTAATTTAGAAAAGAAAGTAGGGAATGGCTTTTCGGTGCAAAATACGGTTTTAATAATTGATGGCAATCAAAAAATTAATTCTGGTTTTAAAGAGTTCACAGTTGTCAAAGGAGATGAAAAGATATTT
>CAZWYU010000048.1:0-7339 GCA_964638595.1 uncultured Candidatus Saccharibacteria bacterium | reverse complement strand
AAAGAACAATATTCTTCACATTCTTCAAAAGTAGAACAACCACCCGGACCATTAATTTGCATAGAACTAGTTGTTGGCGTAGAAGTTGGAAAACTTGGCTTAATATCTGAAATTTCATTTTTCAAACTTTCTATTTGTCTTTGAAAATCAATGTTTTTTTGATTATTGCTGGTATAAGAACTTGGAAATAAAAGGTAAGAAGAAACCATAACTAGAATAATAAAAGCAATGCCTAAATAGAGTTTTAAATTACTTTCTTCTGCCATCTAAGTATTTAATAATAAAATATTATAAGCCAAAAAAGTAGCAAAGATTACCCAAATAGCATAAGGATACAAAAGGATTGAAGCTATTCTGGATGTACGTCTTATAAGAACAATTAAAGTTATGATTGTGGCTTCTAAAAAAATCATTTCTAGAATTGAGGCTCCAACAAAATGAAGACCAAAAAAAAGATAAGACCAAAGAACATTTAAAATAGCATTAATAATAAAAATGCTTATCACAATAACAAATCTCAAATTTCTATAAGCTCTGCTCCAATAAATTAAAACAGAAATAGCTGTGAGTACAAAAATTATACTCCAGGCAGAGCTGATTATAGCTCCAGATGGAGTAAAGCTTGGCAAAATAAGTCCTTCATACCAATCCATTCCTTGTCTGGTTACCAGACTACCAATAAAGGCAAATAGAAAAACAAATAAAGGAATAATAACGTAGTTTAGTCTTAATATGTTTTTCCTCATTATTTTTATTTTATCATACAAAAAGAAAATAAAGTATAATTTTCTAAATTTTAATGCAATTCAGGCTTGTATTTTTCCAAACGAAAAACGGTCCGAGCAAAAATTTTTGTTTAAATTAACTAAACACTATAATAAATATTGAAACATTTAAAAATAAATAAGCTAAAAATGCAGCTAAAATAAATTTTGGCTTTCCATCCATTGCCCAAATGGACATTCTAAACTATGATTTTTAGGAGTTTTGGTTCTTAAAAAAGAGATTGCTTCTTTAAAAATTTTTTCAATATAAGAAGGGTCTGTTTCAATTATGTGAATCTCTTTTCTAAAGGGTAGCTTCCCTTCAAAAGGATTTTTAGAATCTATTATATAAAAAGCAAGAATTGCTTTTCTGGGAGTAGAATAACCATTTTTCTCAAGCAAATATGTATAAACATCCATCTGAAGCTGAAACTCGTCATAAATTTTGGATATTTCTTTACCTGTAGATTTATAATCAAAAGGCGCAAGCTTACCCTCTCCAAAATCCAAAATATCATCAGGAACACCAAATAAAGTGGCGTCAATCTCCTTATTATAATATATTAATCCTTTCTGTTTATCGCGCCATTTATCTAAAAGAGTTTGATTAGAAAAAAGCTTAGCCGGAATATTGTTGGCTTCAAGCAAAGGATGACTACCCTGTCTTCTATACTGGTCAAAATCCTGCTTTAAAATCTTATCCACTTCCAAATTCAACTGAAACGGATAAGGACTAGGCCTTTCAATGCCTTTTATTTTTTGAAGCCAAAAGCAAAAGGGACATTCAAAAAAAAGAGTAAGAGATTTAGGAGAAATTTTAATTTCCTTTTCCATTTTTAATCATTTTATATGCTTCTTTGGCTGCCTCTTTTCTATATCGACAATAATCACAATCTTCCGCCATAGGAGGAAGCTTGTCGGAAAGAAGACATTGATGAATATCTTTTATAGTTTTTTCTATCCAAGAATCATCTCCCTTATAAGGAATAACCTTAACGTCAAACTCAATTTTTTTATCAAAAGCCTCTGTATCGGTTATACCATTACAATAGACAAAATAACCAATATCTGAAACTTTAAAATTATTTCTACGAAATAACCATTGGTAAACCTCCATTTGCCTTTTATAGGTAATCTGCCAAGGAGCATCTAAATTAACTTCTCCATTCTTAGAAGTAGCTTTATAATCCACAATATACAATTCCCCTTTAAGGTTAATCCAGATATCATCTATCGCTCCCATTATCAAAAGATTAGTATCTTGATGAAGATAATCAATTCCTTTCCTAGTGTCTCTCCATTCATTCATTTTTTTGTGTTCAAAGGGGACAGCATCAATTCCATATTCTTCCATTAAAGGATGCTTTGACTTCCCTACCCGATGAATATCAAATTCTTTTTTTAATAATTTATCAACAGCCGAATTAAGGTTGAACGGATAACCCGGAGGTCTAGCTATTCCTAACCGCCTATCCATATAAAAACAGCGAGGACATTCTAAAAATAAATCGATTTTAGAACGACTAATTTTAAAAGGTTCCTCTTGACCAGGTTTAAAAATATTATTTATTCTTTTTGGATTATAATATTGAGACATTATTTCATTTGGTAATTACCAATTAATTGAGCTTCGGCTAAGATATGACCTGACATTTCTTTTTTTAAATCTTCTTTTGAAGAACCTTCTGAAAGCTTTAAAATATTATCCAAGGCATAAAGTTTAAAAATGTAGCAATAACTGCCACTTGGCGGACAAGGATCGCCATAATCCCTTTTGCCAAAGCTATTAATCCCCTGAACCGCTCCTTGAGAAATGCTATTTTCCTCTATTAAAGAAACTTGAGGGTCAATATTCCACAAAAGCCAATGATACCAAGTGCCGGCTAGGGCGTCAGGATCAGCCACTATTAAAACTAAGCTTTTAGTATTTTCAGAAATAGCTTCAATTTCCAAAGATGGACTTATGTCTTCTGAATCGCAGGTGTATTTTGGAAGAATCTCTTGATTATTTTCAAAAGCTGGACTAAAAATTTTTATATTTGAATTAACCGAATTGCAAGGGTTTGTTCATATACTTCATTCTACCAAAAAACCATTATTTTGCAAAAGAAAAAAGGGCATAGCTCACACTCGAAAGTGTAGCTACGCCCTTGGAATCCTTCTCAGCACCCAGCTTGCCAAAATACTGGCAAAGAGGGCGCCGAAGAAAAGTGCTATCGAGGTGCCTGCCTGGCCCATGATGACCTCATAGAGGCCAGCCACGACCAGGGAGACAGCCATCCCGCAAAGAGTGAAGGAAATCTTTCTTGGCCTTTCAGGAATATTCCAGGGCCTTGAAAAATCCGCATTCTTTGCGATCTTCTCAAAAAGCCCCAACCAACAATCAATAAAGGTCCTCTGGCCAAGTTTTAAGAGATCAAACACCATCCCCGAAGCCCAGCTAAAGGGGCTCTTTTGTAGTTGGCCAAAGTTGAGCTTTAGCTTACTCTTTTTGGCCTTTCCATAGCGTTTCTTGACACTACGGTAATCAAACATCTCTATCGCCTCCTTTCTATATTATACCATAGAATATAACTGATGTCAAAGAAAAAGGGCACATCTGTGCCCACTAGATTACTTTTAACCATAAATTAGTTAAAAGACCCGAACAAAAAATGCCTGATAATAGTACAAAGAGAAAGCTTTCTTGTCCTGACAAACAACCACAAAGACCGATAATAAATACAAGCAGACCAAAACCACAAATAAAGAAAGAAGTTTCTAAAACGTTGCTTGGAATATTTTCTGTACTAGCAAAGCCAGAATTTCTAACTACAGTTTCAAATAGATGCAACCAACAGCCAACAAACCATAAAATCAATATTCTAGACTTATTTTCCTTAGATAAAACATACCATCTCTTTATTTTTTTATAAGACATTTTCCCTCCTTTGAAATAACTGCTATCTATTAAATCTTAAAATAAAGAGAATGTCAAATTAGACAAAAGAAGATAAAAGATTATATAGAGTTTCGTTTGTATTTTTGGCTATTGGCAAAACATATTCTTTAAGTTCTTTTTTCCAACGAGGAATTTTTTTGTAATGGTCATTGTCTCTTGGAATATATTTCATAGACTGCATATTATCTAAAATATCACACAATTTGAGCAACCTTATCTTCTCATCAGCTTCTGCTATCTCTTTGAACTTTAAAGGTTTATTAATGCGCTTCTGTTCTTCTGTCTCACCTTTCGGTCTTTTTCTAGTTAAGCCTTTAACTAAACGAGCTACCTCTGAACCAAATTCGTTTTCAATATGTTCTATGGTATAACCTGAATCCTCAACTAAATCATGCATAAGAGCAGCGCAAATCATATCTGCTTCCGTAATACCCAATTTTTCGGGTAGAGTGAGAGCTACCCTAATAGGATGAATAACATAAGGAATGTCACTGTCCCTGCGCTGTTTTATATGTCCTTGTTCTGCCCAAGAAAGAGCCTTGAAACAATAATCCGCATCTGAAGATTTTAAACTATTTAAAAACCTAGAAAGTTTTGTCCTTTGATAATTTAAATCTAAAAAATTATTTTTGCTCATATGTTTTATCATAACATAACAGATTCTTGTGGAAAAGTAGCTATTGCAAAAAATAAATAAAAGTTGTAAATCTTTAAAAGGAGGTAATATTGATGAACATTAAAGCTGAAGTTATTAGATTCAAAGATGCAAAAGAAGGAGATTGTTTAGTTCCAATCAATGCCCTTATAAAAAAGATTCGGCTAGCACAGAACAAAAAACATCCTGAACTAGAAGTAAAAATCGATATAAAGAGTGGCAAAAAAACTCTACAGCTCTCAAATAAAGTTCCTATAAACGGCAACCCTGAATTACTCGTTCTCCGCATCTATGAACCCTAAAAACCAGCAAAATAAAAAAGGAGCCTAGCTCCTTTTTATTTTATTTTAATAGTTAATTCCTTCTTATATCTCCTCATGATAATTTTGAACCAAGGAGTGTATTTGCTAGGATTCTCTTCTATATCCTTTTTCAACTCCTCAATGCTAATCCATTTAATATCCTCTACTTCTTCTTGATTAAAATTAATTTCTCCTTCATGCTTGCCTTTAAAAAGATGGTCGATTTCATTCTCAATCAATCCGTTATCAAATTCTGCCCTGTAGTGGAAAACATCTATTTTTTCTAGCGGACAATCAAAACCCATTTCTTGTTTAAGCCTTCTGTGCGCGCCTACTTCTGTGTCTTCATTGGGATAAGGATGACCGCAGCAAGCATTAGACCACAAATTAGGACAATGGTATTTACCAGCTGCTCGTTTTTGTAAGAGCATTTCATTTTTAGAGTTTAATATCACAATAGAAAAACAGCGGTGGAGTTGTCCTTTTCTATGAACATCCATCTTTTTTCCATAACCTAAAACATTATCGTTTTTATCTACTAAGATAATATCTTTACCTGCCAAATCTTCTTTGTCTTTCAGCATAATTTTTCAAAATATTTTTAAATTCTTTTTCATCAAAAGCAGGCCAAGACTTATCAGAAAAATATAATTCAGAATAAGCAGACTGCCATATTAAAAAATTAGAAAATCTCTGTTCTTTTCCTGTCCTAATAATCAAATCCGGATCTCTCAATCCTTTGGTCCATAAATTTTTAGAAATTAAGTCTTCATCAATTTTAGTTATCCCTTTCTTTAATATCTTTTTTACTGCTTCTACTATATCTGCCCTACCCCCATAAGAAAGAGCTATATTGAGAATAAAATCTTTATTAGCACTAGTCTCTTTTTCGGCTTTTTCTATTCTCTCTTGGATTGCTTTAGAAAATCTGTGTTTCTGGCCTAAGACATTAACTTTAATATTTTTTTCTTTCATTCGTTGAACATCTTTTTTAGAAAAAATGTCTAAAAACAGATTCATTAAATAATTAACCTCTGCTGCAGGACGGTTCCAATTTTCTGTGGAAAAAGCAAAAACAGTTAATATCTTAATTTTATATTGTTCGCACAAATTAAGAATCCTCTTGAGAGTTTTTACTCCTTCTCTGTGACCTTTTAGGCTAGGCAGACCTCTTTCCTTAGCCCATCGGCGATTGCCATCCATTATAATACCGATGTGTTCTGGTAGTGTCATAAGCTAAATTTGATATTAAGTATAGCTTCTTTGTGGTATTTCTAAAAATAAATTCATTTTTTTATAACAAGTAGATTAGAGCTGTTATAAAAAATCCGATAAAAATTAACTTAAAAAATAAAGCAATAATTTTCTGAGAAGGATAAATGAATGTTATAAAGAACATTAAACTACAAAAAATAAGGTAAATATTGAGTTCTATTTGGTGAAAATTTCCAAACACGGTAGTAATTAAAAACATGGTTAAAGCGAAAAGAGAGGCTATTCTTTTACCAAAAACAAGACTAAAAGTTTTTACCTCCAATTTCTTTTCTATATCATAATCTAATAATGTACTGAATGAGTGAACGCCTGCAACACATAAAGTTATAAGAAATAGTTGATTAAAATTTAATAGCGAGAAACTGCCAAAACTAGCACCTATTAAATAAGGACTCAAAAAATAAATTATTCCATTAGAAAAAGAGTCTAGCGGAGGCCTTTCTTTAAATCTTAATGGTGGAGTAGAGTAAAATATAGAAAATAATAATAAAATGAATACTCCAATAAAATTAAAAATATTAAAAGTTAGAAGAGAATTAAAAAATAAAATTAGAATAACAATTCCAGAAATTTTATTTACAAAATTATGGTATCTAGGTTCTAGTACAGTTCCTTGTAAAAATTTCTGTTTCCTAGGATTTTTCTTATCAGATTCATAATCATAAACATCATTAATTCCATATAATAAAATGCAATATGGAAAAGAAAGCAAAAGAATTTGAAAAACACCTATCCAGTTAAGTTCCCCTGCAGAATCAAGCAAGCCCAACATAAAAGATGTGGGGGCAATAATCCATCCCACTGGTCTGCTTGTTTTAATTAGAATCTCAATATATTGAGTAATCTTTGACCACATATACTTCTTGATGAATGAAGATATAACATATTAACAGTATAAGAGCATAAATTAGTATATCAAAAGAATCTTGAAGAATTGATCATCCTATAAAATAACAAAGAGTAATGCTGCCACTGTTAGCTATTACATCGGCAAGTGTAATAAAACGAATCCCCCATTAATTAATCCAAAAATAAGTGCAAACCAAATTGTTATCCATCCAACAGACCTTATCAACATTAAATATGCCTTGAATTTCCTACTAATGCAATCCATCCTTACGGTTCTGGTAGTGTCATAAGCTAAATTCTAGACTAGGTTTATTCAAAAGATAACAAAAAAGCCAGCCTAAAGAAAAAGATAGAAGGCAAGCTAAAAAAAATATTAAAAATAAGGAAAGATTATTTTTACTAAACTTGACTTTTGTATATAAATCTGATAATTTCATAGAATACTTGTTTTAGTTTCTAATTTCTAATTTCCAAATTCAAGACTATATGTTTATACATTAGCGAATCAAGGTTCTTGAGCGAAGCGAAAGGTTCTTAATTCAAGACTATATGT
>CAZWYU010000047.1:0-23489 GCA_964638595.1 uncultured Candidatus Saccharibacteria bacterium | reverse complement strand
TGCTCGATTTTGTTACCAAATCAGAGATTTGGACAAAATCGGCAGATTACATTTCCAATTTGCAATAATAAATGGTTTGTTCATAATTTGATAGAAGTCCCGCACTGAATTCTGGCGAATTAGTGCGGGATGCTCGATTTTGTTACCAAATCAGAGATTTGGACAAAATCGGCAGATTACACTTCCAGTTTGCAATAATAAATGGTTTGTTCATAGTTTAGCAAATGATTTGTTGATAATTTTTAATTTCCTCCCCCTCCTTAGTCCTCCCCCTCAAAGAGGGGGAGGACTATATTTATTCTTTTCCTCCCCCTTTCTAAGGGGGAGGAGATAGGTGGGGGTTTTTATTCCTTCCTTCCTTCCTTCCTTCCTTCCTCCCCCTTTCTAAGGGGGAGGATATAGGTGGGGGTTTATTACCAATTACCAATTACCAATTACCAGTTATTTGTTAACTGTTTTATCATTTATATCTTTTGCTTCCTTAAATATTCTGCTGCCTTTTCCGGCTCAATAGTTGATATTTCAATACCTGTACAGAGCTCAAAACCTGCCATAATAGCTGTTTTTGGAACAATAACCCAGTGCCAGTGGTAATAATCATGATTTCTGCCATCACAAGGAGCGGTGTGAAGATAAAAGTTGTATGGCGGATCATTCAACCCTTTATAGAGTTTTTTCATAGTAGCGTGAAAAGCTTCTGCTAAATATTTTTTTTGCTCATCGCTAATTCTTTCAAAATAAGGAAGATGTTTTTTCGGAGTAATAGACATTTGAAAGGCAGAGCTAGAAGCAAAAGGACAAACCACCAAAAATTCTTTATTTTCAAAAATAATTCTTTCTTTATTCTTCTGATCCCATTTGTTCATTAAACAATAAGCGCATTCTTTATTGTGCTTATAATAATTTTCAGCTCCAGCTAAACTCCTTTTAATTTTTGGGTCTAAAACCGGAGTGGCAATAATTTGAGAATGAGGATGAGAAACAGAAGCCCCTGCTTCTACTCCATGATTATGAAAAATAGAAATATAATTAATTTTAGGCTCTTTCATCAATTCAATATATCTTTCTTGATAAACATCTAAAAGTTCTTTGATTTGTTTAATGCTGAACTGGGCAATTTGCTTTTTATGATCTCTGGTAATAACAACTTCAGCTGCTCCATAAGCATTCATTAATTGATGCAATCCCTTTCTCCTGATATCTAAATCATTCTTCATTACAAAAGCTGGATATTTGTTAGGGATAACGATTATTGTCCAATCTTTAGGGATTTTCAAACTTTCTCTTTCCTCGTCATTATAAGCATATTTCTTCAACTTCCCCTTTTTTGAGATTAACAAAGGTGGCAGTTGAGTTTCAACATTGCAAAAAAAACAATCTTTTTCAGGTATTGTTTTAATAATCCTTTTTTCTTTTTTAAAAGTTTCCGGCCTTTTAGAACGACCAGTTGCAATTACCACCCAATCCCCCGAAATTAAAGCAAAACGCAATTCTGAAGGGAAATCTGCTTTTCTTGTTGTTGATTTCTTAATATATGGATTTTTCTTACTTTTTTCCATACCGTCCAAATATTAAATCTTTTCTTAATTTAACCATATCAAAAAACATGTTAAAAACATGTTTTAGTTTAACTTTGCTTTCGGTGTCGTTAATCCAATGAACAGGCATTTCTTTAATTTTATAGCCCATTTTTTTAGTTAAAAGCAGAACTTCAACATCAAAAATAAATCCTTGCTTTTTAGCTTTTGAAAAAACATCTTTTGCTGGTTTAGCTTTAAAACATTTAAAGCCACATTGAGTATCCTGAATTTTCCAAAGCCCAATAATAATCTTTCTCAAAAATTTAAAACTGTCACCGAATATCACTTTCCTAAAAAATGATTGAGGAGGATCAAGCTTTGCCCCCAAAACATCACGAGAACCAATAACTACATCAAAACCTTGCTCAAAATAAGGCCACATTCCTTCTACTTGATCAATAGAGGTAGAATTATCAGAATCGGAGAATAAACGGTACTCCCCCTTTGCTTCAAGCATTCCTTGTTTAACCACACCTCCCTTTCCTTTATTTTTTTTATTGTCAATTAATCTCAAAATAGGAATTTCTCTGCTTAAATTTTGAACTGCTTGAGCAGTGTTGTCTTTTGAGCCATCATTGATTACGACTATTTCTGATTCATACGGCTGGTTTTTCAAATAATCATAAGTTAAGCGAAGAGTTTTGGGAATTCTTTTCTCTTCATTATAAGCCGGAAAAATTACTGAAAGTTTCATAACTTAATAATTAATTATTTATTACATTCTACCAAAAGAAAAGAAAAGGGGCAACAAGGCCCCTATTTAGAAATTGGTGATCTAAACCACCAAAGTATTGTAGCTAAAACCCACACCAATATAAGACAGAATAACACAAAGATATTCTTGTGTAGCCAAAGTGCGTATCCACAAGCAGATGCTAGCCACATTCCAGTTATTAAGCCTGGGAGATATACTGAATCTAATCCCCAACGCCAGATACAAAAAGCTAGAAACAATAAAGAACCGAACCCAATCCAAGCCGATAAAACAACTTGATGGTGTAAGAAGAATATCAGAAAACCAACAGCAGCAATCAAAGACAGCAAAACAGCTATTCCCTTCTCTAGTCTAGGCATCATTCCTCCTTTTTCTATATTTTGCATTATTAGTGAGCTTTTGTCAAAAAAAAGAAAGGGGCACGAGGCCCCATTTAGACCAACTCAACCGTTAAATAAATCACGGTTAAGCCCAGAATTTGGTTGAATATAAACGACAGTTCTAATCTTGAGACAGAAGAGTACCAAGCATCTCCCTAAGGGTTTCAAGAAGAAGAACATCGTTTATACGATATCGAGCTTTGAATATGCTCTTTTCATACTTGTCGTCTCCAGGAGAAAGATCAGTAATCCTTATGATAAGGCCCGCTTGAGAAAGTTTGTTTATATGATCTTTCACTTCCCCAACTTCTAGTTCAGTAAATTGATCCTTAATCTCACTAAATGATGGATGATAATCAATGCCTCCCCTATTATTATTACAAAGGTTCAATCGCAGGATAGCAAAAAAAACTTCCCTGCGTTCTTGATTAGATATTGCCTCGTAAACCCTTCTTCTTGTATCGGTGTCCGATAATAGTCCAGCCATTGTAACCTCCTTTTTTTTATACTCTAGACTATAAACAAACTTTTGTCAAAAAAAAGAGGCGGTAAAATACCGCACTCTCATTTATCCTCCTCTTTACGAGTAAGATAAAACTTTAGATATCTAAGGACTGTCCATATTTTGAAGAAAAACCAGTTGCGAGTCCATAACTGAACAGTTTCAGAATCATATCCAATATTTACTAAACTGGATTTAAGTTTTGGACCATCTATCACATCTATACCGAACCACTTAGCAATTCGCCTGCATCGAGGCAAATGGTGCGGATGAGCCACTATTATAGCACTATTCCATCCTCTTTCTTTCATAATCTGCCAAGCTTGGCGAATCACTTCATAGCTATCTAAATAGCCACCAGTTTTTTGGAGATGCTGAAAAACAACTTCGACTTCAAACCCATTCAAAAACGGTGAGCCTAAAGCCGCTTCTATCTCCCATTGAACAATCATAGGGATTTTCTTGTATTGATCTTTCTCAATATTTAAAAGAGCTTTCGCTATTTCCACATTACTAGGGCTAGAATCACTTCTCCTCTGACCAAAAGCTAAAGCAATAAGTACATCTGGTCCGATATAATCTGTCTTCACTTTCCATCATCTCCTTCAAAATTTATATTTAAAAATCTACTTCTAATCTAATGGATTACAACTTTTTTATAATTTTGTCAATACCCTTGCCCCGTTATCTAAAACTGCAATCATATGTTCAGAGTGAGAAGAAAGTGAGCCATCTATTGTTTCATAGCCAAATCCATCGGCTGATTTTTTAATCTTTGCCCTGCCAATTGCTGCCATAGGCTCAATACAGATAACCATACCTTTCTGAAGTTCCAACCCTTTATGCCTTTTGCCAAAATTTAAAACTTCAGGCGGTTCATGAAGCTCTTTGCCTATTCCGTGACCGCACAATTCCTTAACCACATTTAAACCTCTCTTTGTTAGATAGCGCTCAATATTATTGCCTATATCCCCTAAAGTATTACCGGGCTTTGCTTTTTTGATAGCAATACTCAAAGATTTTTTTACTGCCCTTATTAAAAAACTAGCTTCCCTAGAAACCTCGCCTACTGGAACCGTTACCGCCATATCAGAGTAATAACCTTGATGAATGACCCCCATATCCAAAGTTAAAATATCTCCTTCTTCTAAAGTATATGCTGAAGGAATTTGATGAACTATAACTTCATTTACTGAAGTGCATAAAACAGCAGGATAACCTCCATAATCCAAAAAACCGGGCTCAACCTTAAACTTAGAAACAAGCTCTCTGGCAAGCTTGTCTAAATCTCTTGTTTGAATCCCGGGCTTAACTGCTTTTTTTAATTCTTGCATTATCTCTGCCAAGATTCTGCCTGATTCTGCCATCAACTCTATTTCCTTATTTGTTTTTATAGAAATCATTTTAAAGCTTTGAATATGTTATTAAAAACCTCTGCTGGTGTTGGTGAAGCATCTATTCTCTTAATATTATAATCATTATCTTCTAAATAACTAACTATAGGCAGAGTCCTCTTTTTGTATTCTTCTATTCTAACTTTGATAGTCTCTGGGTCATCTAATTTCTTTCTCCTAACTAATTTAGAACCGTCTAAGGGGCACATTGTTAAATCTTTTGTCTCTTCATTAAATAGAATAGGATGTCTCAAAAGCTCGCAAATTCTTCTATGAGAGTTTCTATAAATACTATCTTTTGGATCCAGCTCAAATAATAGAATTTTAATACTCTCCTTCCCATATAATTTAGTTATTAAAGGCATTATTTTCTTTGTCTCTGGCAAGGTTCTGGGGCTTCCGGCAAAAACAATTGATTCTCCTTTAGCTGACAAATCTTGAATTTTTTGATTGACCCAAAAAGCTACTAGAAGAGGCGAACAAAGCTTACCTTCTTCCCAAAGCTTTTTTTCTTCTTTCAAAAAATATTCTTTACCACCAACTTTTACTAAATTATCTTTATTAGTTTCCGAAACTTTGTTTTCAATAATTTTGCTTGTTTCAAAGTAGTAAAGACCAAGCTTATCTGCCAACAATAGAGCCTGTGTCCCCTTTCCTGCCCCAGGCGGGCCAAGAATAATAATAACTTTTTTATATAGACTCATACTCCCTCATTTGTAGTTGAGCATTTATTTGTTTTACAGTATCTAAAACAACGGATACCATAATCAAGACAGAAGTGCCACCTACTAAAAAGCTAAAAGATTGGACAGGAGTAATTGCCTGAACAACATAGGGCATTACTGCCACAACGCTCAAAAAGATAGCCCCAATAAATAAAACTCTATGGAGAATATATGAAATGAAATGAGAAGTTGAACTGCCTGGCCTTATTCCGGGCACAAAGCCACCCATTTTTTTAAGATTTGAAGATATGGCTTCTGGGTCAAAGGTAACCATTGTATAAAAATAAGTAAAAGCGAAAACTAAAGCAAAATATAAAAGAGACCAAGAAACCGGAAATTGTTGAAAATTAAAATTAGATACTATCTGGGCAATCCTACCAATAATTCCAGAAGCATTAACCAAAAAATTGGCTATCATGCTAGGAAAAACCAAAATAGACAAGGCAAAGATAATTGGTATTACTCCTGCCGGATTAACATTCATTGGTAAATAAGTTGAAGCGCCACCATATATTTTATTACCTCTTACTCTTTTAGCATAAGAAACCGGAACATTGCGCCTAGCTTCGGTCACTAAAACAATACCAAAAATTGTTAGAAAAACTACAGCAAAGAAAAATAAATAACCCGGTATATTATTAGAGTCCCAAGATTCTTTAAATTGCCAAATGCTCATAGGTATGCCAGAAACAATACCGGCAAAAATTAAAAGAGAAACACCGTTGCCAATACCTTTTTCAGAAATCATTTCACCCAGCCAAACTAAGAATATAGTACCAGCCGTCACGGTAACAATAGAAGCAAACATAGTTATCGGAGTTAAATTACCAATCGCCCCTTGGCTTTGCAAAAGATTAAGCATACCATATCCTTGAGCTATGGCCATCGGAATAGTAAGATAACGACCATATTGATTAAATTTTCTCTTTCCAGCCTCCCCTTCCTCTTTATAGAGTCTTTCTAGAGCTGGAAATATCATCGTTAGAAGCTGAAGAATAATAACAGAAGTAATGTAGGGTCCAATCCCAAGCATAACAATAGAAATTTTAGACAAAGTTCCGCCAGTAAAAACATTTACTAACCCAAACATTTGAAAACGCTCAAAAAAACTTTCTAAATCTTTAGCTTGGACGCCTGGAACCGGAATATTAGCCATTAAACGAAAAATGACAAAAATAAAAAGAACAAAAAGAATCTTTTTTCTTAAATCTTTTATTTTAAATATTTGGAAAAATTTAGAAAAATCCATAAATTTATAGAGAATTCAATTTTTCTTGAGCCTTTTTTGAGAAAAAACAATTCTTAAATTTGAGTTTCTTTTTTAGATTCCCATTAGCTAAAATTTTAACTTTGGGCTTTCTCCCCTTTATTTTACTCACTAATCCTTTTTTCAGCAAGCTCTCTGGGCTAACTATCTCTGATTCCTTAAAGTTTTTTTCTAGCTCTGAAAAATTAACAATCTCAATCTCTTTATTGATAGCCTTAAAACGATAACCCCTTAATTTTGGATATCTTTTAAAGTATTCCCTTACCAATGGCTGCATGTTGGCGCCAGCTCTAGATTTCTGCCCTTTATTTCCTTTTCCAGAATAAGTCCCTCTCTTGCCTCCTCGACCAACTCTTTTTTTAGTCTTTTTTTTGTGTTGTGGTTTTATTTGATGTAGTTGCATAAGACTTTAATGGTCTCAATTTTTTTAAAGCTTCAATTGTCGCTCTGGCATTATTAAGTTTATTTCTAGTGCCGCCTAAAATTTTTGAAGAAATATTTTCAATGCCAGCTAAATTACAAATAACTCTAACAGTACCACCGGCCACTAGTCCCCTACCTGGATTTTGGGGCCTCAACAGAACTTCAGCCGAATGGGACTTTGCTCTTGCTTCATGGGGAATAGTATTATTTTCAATAGGCACAATAATAACTTTCTTTTTAGCTTGTCGAGTTGCTTTTTCAACAGCTTGGGAAACATCTAACCCCCTAGAAACACCAACACCTACCTTTCCTTTTTGATTACCAACCACTACTACTGCCCTAAATCTCAATTGTTTTCCACCGGCCGTAACTCTTACTACTCGGTTTAAACCAAGAAGTCTAGAACTATATTCATCTTTCTGTTTTTGAAATCTTTTTTTGTCTTGATTATTCATATTAAAAATTTAAGCCTTGTTTTCTAACTGCTTCGGCTAAAGCCTTAACCCTACCATGATATTTGTAGCCAGCTCGGTCAAAAACAATTTTTTTAATTTTTTTATCTTGAGCCATTTTGGCTATTTTTTCGCCAACCTTTGAAGCTTTTTCTACTTTTTTAGCTTTTTTCATTTTTATGTCAGAAGCTTGAAGCAAAACTCTATTTTTATCGTCATCTATTAGTTGAGCATAAATATACTTATTAGACCTAAAAACACAAAGCCTGGGCCGTTTATCTGTGCCTTTTATTGTAGTTCTTATTTTTTTGTGCCTTTTTTTTCTTAAATCCATAATTTTTAAGAAGCATCGGCAGCTCGTTTACCAGCTTTTTTCCTTACTTCTTCTCCTAAATACCTAATGCCCTTTCCTTTATAGGGCTCGGGTGGTCTTAAGTCTCTAATTTCTGCCGCTGTTTGGCCAACAGCTTGTTTGTCAATGCCTGATATTGTAATAATATTCTTTTCTATTATAAAATCAATGTTTTCTGGTTTTTCAAATTCTATAGAATGAGAAAAGCCAAGCTCTAAAATCATTTTATCATCTTCTAATTTAGCTCTGTAGCCCACCCCTTGAATTTCTAACTTCTTTGTAAAACCATTGGTAACTCCCAAGACTGCATTATTTATTAAAGCTCTAAAAAGTCCCCAATAGGCTCTTACTTGTTCGTTTTGCTTTTCAATTTTTAAAGTAAGTTTATTATCTTCAAACTCAAGTTTGACTTCTGGCTTCACTTCCAAAGACAATTCGCCTTTTGGGCCTTTAACTTTAACTTCTTGGCCTTCTATTTTTAAATCAACTTCTTTCGGTATTATAATTGGTTTTTTGCCTATTCTAGACATATTAGAATATGTTAATGAATAAATTTTACCCCCCCGCACACTAATTAAGCAGATATTTTATCTAATTTTGCTCATTCCCATAAATAAATAAAATTTAGTGATGTGGAGTGTGATTAGTGTAGGGGATGAAGACCTTCTAAACTCATTCGCCTTAGGCGGATTCGCTAAGAAGCTCTTTCACCAAATCTCAATTATTAATTCTCCGCCAACTCGCATATTTTTAGCCTCTTTTGCTCTCATAATTCCTTTTGGAGTTGAAATTACTATCATTCCCCCGCCTTTAGCCGAGAGCTTAATCTCTTTTACTGGAGTATAGACTCTCTTTCCTGGTTTGGATATTCTTTTGATATTTGTAATCGCTCCTTTATTATTTTGATATTTCAATTCTATTTTAATAATCTTTCTAGTCTTGCTATATTTTTTTTCTGCAGAATTGATAAAACCTTCAGCCACCAAAACTTGGGCGATTTTATCTTTTAAATTTGAATAAGGAATGTCAGTATGCGGCTTTTTTACAGCTTGAGCATTCTTTATTCTATTCATCATATCAGTAATTGGATCAGTCATAAAAATTAGAATGTGTTAATGAATAAATTTTACCCCCATACCAATTAAGCAGTGCGCTTTGCGCAAAATTATATAAAATTTCTGCTTGATTAGTGTGGGGGTGAAGATTTTCTAAGCTCATTCGCCTTAGGCGGATTCGCTAAGAATCTCTTTCACCAGCTTGATTTCTTAATTCCGGGAATTTCTCCTTTATTAGCCATTTCTCTAAAACAAATTCGGCAAAGACCATATTTTTTTATATAGCCCCTATTGCGACCACAACGAAAACAGCGGTTATTTTTTCGAGTGCTATATTTAGGAATTTTCTTTGACTTTGCTATTTTTGACTTTTTAGCCATATTATCTAGAAACTGTTAACGAATAAATTTTAATTTATGAATTTTACCCCCACACTAATTAAGCAGTGCGCTTTGCGCAAAATTATATAAAATTTCTGCTTGATTAGTGTGGGGGTGAAGCCTTCTCTAAGTTTACTCTTCGGCTTTCGCCTTAGGCTCGCTAAGAGATTGCTTCAATGGAAAACCTAAATATTTAAATAAAGATTTAGCTTCCTCTCTGTTTTTTGAATTGGTAACAATTGTAATTTCCAAGCCAAATATTTTTCTTACATTCTCGGCATCAACTTCAGGAAAGACGATTTGTTCCTTCAATCCTAAGGTTAAATTACCCTTTTCGTCTATTATTTTTGGGTCAAGCCCTACAAAATCTCTAGTTCTGGGCAAGACAATATGAATCAATCTATCTAACATATCATACATCTTTTTGCCTCTTAACGTAACTTTAGCCCCAATTATCATACCTTCCCTTATTTTAAAACTAGAGATGGATTTTCTGGCTTGAGTTAATACTGGTTTTTGTCCGGTAATTAAGGCTAAATCTTCTGTTATAGAATTATAAATCTTTTCCGATTCCTTGCCTGATTCTCCAGCCACCAATCTGCCAAAGCTAGTGTTAATCACGACTTTTTCTATTTTTGGGGCGGCTAAATTATTTTTATAACCAAACTCCTTTTTTAAATTAGGAATTGCCTCTTTATTATATTTTTCTTTTAAGGGTATCATGTTTTTTAAAAAGTTTGATTACAGTTTTTACAAACCCTTAATCTCGTTTTTTTGTCTCTTGTAATATTTATTTTAGCTGGCTTGTTGCATTTTGGACAAATAAGTTTGACATTAGAAATAGAAATAGCACCTGATTTTTCTATAATCTGGCCCTTTTCACCTTCTTTTCTTGGTCTTTTATGTCGCTTTTGTAGATTAATACCTTCAACCAAAATCTTCTGGTTTTCGGAAAAAACCTTAATAACCTTTCCTGTTCTTGACTTATCATTGCCAGCAATTATTAAAACTGTATCGCCTTTCTTTATTTTCATATTATTTCTTTAGCCAAACCGGCTATTTCGTTAAATCCTTTTTCTTTTATTTCTCTTGGAATTGGCCCAAAGATACGTCCACCTTTTGGGGTTTTATTTTTGCCTTCCAAAATAACAACAGCGTTATCATCAAATTTAATATAAGAACCGTCATTGCGACGATAGGATTTTTTTTGCCTAACAACCACTGCTCTCGCTTTATCATGTTTTTTCACTATTTTTCTAGGATCGGCTTTCTTGACTGCCACTACTATTATATCGCCCAATTGGGCATATCTCCTTCTGCTACCGCCAAGCACCTTAAAACACTGAACTTGTTTTGCTCCAGAGTTATCAGCTACATTTAAAATTGTTTGGTCTTGAATCATATATTAGAAAAAATTATCGAATAAAGCGAGCTTTAATTTTTCTTATATCCCCCCACACTAATCAAGCAGTGCGCTTTGCGCAAAATTATATAAAATCTCTGCTTGATTAGTGTGGGGGTCTAAACCTACTCTTCGGCTTTCGCCTTGGGCTCGCTAAGAGATTGTTTCACTCTCCAAGTTTTATCCTTACTAATAGGTTTAGTCTCTTCAATAATAATTTCATCCCCTATGACAAATTCGTTTTTTTCATCATGAACCTTGTAACGTTTGTGGCTTAAATAAGTACTTTTGTAGCGACGATGTTTTTTTTCGGTTGCCACCTCAACAATAACAGTTTTGTCCATTTTGTCTGATACTATTTTGCCTTTAAGCTGTTTTTTGGGCATTTTCTTTTAATATGGTTAATATTTGGGCAATCTCTTTTTTAATTGCTTTCATTTCTTTAACATTTTTTACCTTACCAGCTCCTAAATCAAAACGCAAAGCTCTTAATTTCTCCCTTAAATTAGCTTCTATTTTTTTCAATTCTTTGGGATTTTTTTTTCTTAATTCTTTTACTTTCATCGTTTTATAAATTTTGTTTTAATCGGTAATTTATCCGAAGCTTTGCCTAGAGCTTCTTTAGCAATTTCTTCCTCTATACCGGCTAATTCAAAAATAATACGGCCCTGCTTTATTGGATAAACATAAAATTCTACCGTTCCCTTACCGCCACCCATCGGGACTTCTACTCCCTTCCTAGTAATCGGTTTATCAGGAAAAATTCTAATCCAAAGCTTACCACCCTTTCTTAGGTATCTAATAATCGCTCTTCTACTAGCCTCTATTTGGCGGGAACTAATCCATTTGGGCTCCATTGCCTTTAAGGCAAAATCGCCAAAAGCAATGTCTGTTCCTCTGTGAGCTATCCCTTTGGTTCTGCCTTTTTGTATCTTTCTATATTTTACTTTCTTAGGATATAACATAATTACAAATTTTCAATTTTCAATAACCAATTTACCAATCAAGTTCCAATTATTAAATTATTAAATAGAAAAATAATACGATTTTGCTTGAAAATTAAATTATTAATAATTGATTGAAAATTGATAATTGATAATTGATAATTATTTTAGTTATCAAACTTTTCTCCTTTATACACCCAAGCTTTTACGCCAATAATTCCATAAGTGCAATGAGCTTCGCTAAAACCATAATCAATATCTGCTCTTAAAGTGTTTCTTGGTAGATTGCCTTGCTGAACCCATTCTGTTCTGGAAATGGTCACTCCGTTTAATCGACCAGAAACCTGAACCCTAATTCCTTTAACATCTTTATAACTTTCAGCTGTAGAAACTGCCTGTTTAATAATTTTTCTAAAAGGCATTCGCTTTTCAATTCGTTGAGCTACCCATTGAGAAATTAAACCAGCACTTAACCAAGGATTCTTAATAGATTTTACTTCAAGCTTAAGCTCTGATTTTTTTTCCCTGTCTTTAAGAATCTTTTGTTCTAATTTATTCTTTATCTGTTCTACTTGTTCTCCTCCTCGACCAATGATTAAACCTGGTCGAGAGGTAGAAATAATTATTAAAGTGCTATTCGGAGAACGTTCAATCTCAATCTTTTCTATGCCGGCATCCTTTAAGGTATTGTTTAAAAATTGTCTGATTCTAAAATCCTCTTCTAAATATTTGGAAGGATGCTTGTCGTCAAACCACCTAGAATCCCAATCGGAATTCGTTCTCAATCTATAAACTTTTGGATGGACATTGTGACTCATACTTAATTAATTTCTAATTTCTAACCCCTCTCTTTTTTTTAAAAAAGAGATGGGGTAAATTTTTAATTTTTAATTTTTGATTTATGATTCTTAATTCGTGATTCTTGTTTCTCTGCCAAAAATATTGTTATATGACTAGTTTTCTTCCTAATTTCATTCGCCCGCCCCATAGCTCTTGGCCTAAAGCGTTTTAGGGTTGGCCCTTGATCAACAGTAACTTTTTTAATATAAAGTTCTTTCAAATTCAAATCAGAATTATTTTTAGCATTAGCTAGAGCAGAAGTCAAAAGTTTATAAAACGGTTTGGCTGCTTTTTTAGAAGTAAACCGCAACATAGCCAAAGCTTTATCTGTTTTTTGGCCTCGAATCAAATTAGCAACTAATCTAACTTTTCTCGGAGCAATTCTTAGTCTATTAAGTTTTGCAATTGCCTGTTTTTCCATATTTATTATTTGGTTGCTTCTTTAACTTTTCGAGATGCTTCTTGCTCTCTCTGCATTTTACCACCATGCCTTGTAAATTTGGTAGTTGGTGAAAATTCACCTAACTTATGACCAACCATATCTTCTCTTATAGTTGCTGGTATAAAGTCCTTCCCATTATGGACCTCAAAAATAAATCCAACCATTTCAGGTATAATAACACAACTCCTAGACCAAGTCCTAATTGGAGTTTTGTCTCCTTTTTTTCTAGCTTTTACTTTAGCTATTAATTTTTCATCAATATAGGGACCTTTTTTTAAACTTCTAGACATATTAGAATATGTTAATGAATAAATTATAATTTATGAATTTTACTCCCACGCTAATTAAGCAGTGCGCTTTGCGCAAAATTATATAAAATTTCTGCTTGATTAGTGTGGGGGTAAAATACCTGTCTTCGCTAATGTATAAATATATAGTCTTGAATTAAGAACCTTTCGCTTCGCAGAACCTTGAAATTAAATTTTTATTTATAAATCTCAACGTCTTTTAATTATGAACTTATTCGTATTTTTTCTCTTTCTAGTTTTTTTACCCAAAGCTGGTTTACCCCACGGAGTCTTAGGATATTTTAGACCTATACCGGTTCTCCCTTCGCCACCGCCATGAGGATGGTCAACCGGAGACATTGCCGAACCCCTAACCGTTGGCCTTTTTCCTTTATGTCTTGAACGGCCAGCGCTACCTAATTTTTCATATCTATGTTCCGCTCTTGATAAAGTCCCGATAGAAGCAAAACATTCTTTATTAAACTTTCTAAACTCTCCAGAAGGCATTTTAACAGCTACATATTTGCCTTCTACTCCCATCACCTTAGCTGCTGTCCCAGCAGAGCGAACCATCTTGCCACCCATATTCGGCAGAATCTCAATATTATAAATTTCTGTACCAATAGGAATATTTTTAAGCTTTAAGCGATTACCAATTTTGGTTTCCGTCTTTTCGGCAATAAAAAATTTATCTTCTAATTTCAAGCCAGAAGGAGCTAATCTATAGGTCTTATTTCCCTCTGGATATTCTATTAAAGCAATAAAAACAGTTCTGTTCGGATCATATTCTATAGCTTTGACCAACCCTTCTTGATTAATTTTTGTTTGTCCAAAATCAATTAATCTATAAAATCGTCTAGCTCCGCCGCCGCGATGCCTTATTGTAATTTTACCTTGATTGTTTCGCCCTGCTTTCTTTTTTAATATTTTAATCAAGCTCTTTTCAGGCTTTTTCTTAGTTAATCTGGAAAAATCTTGTTTGGTCATATGCCTTCTCGATGGAGTTGTTGGTTTATGTTTAGCCATAAGATTATCTTGGCAAAAGCTCTATTTCTTGCCCTTTTTTAACACTAACGATTGCTTTTTTATAACCCGGTTTAAATCCTTCTATTCTTCCCAATTTTCGTTTCTTGCGTTTAACATTAATAATCTTAACATTGTTTACATCTACATTATAAAGAGATTCAACCGCTTTTTTAATTTGATTTTTATTTGCCCTCTTAAAAACTTTGAAAATATACTGATTTTTTGAGGCTAAGTCAGTAGCTTTTTCGGTAACGTGAGGCATAACTAAACTCTGCCAAGCTTGGCTTGTTTTCAAAATAGGCTCTGCCTTTTTCTTTTCAGCCGGCCCTTCCTTTTTAACCAGTTTTTCCTTTTCTATAGACTTAATTTTTTCTACGGGTTTAGTCTTTCTAACCGGTTTTTCTTCTGATTTTTTTCTTGGCTTTTCGGCTTCTTTTTTTCTAAAAATATCTAATACTGACATACGATTATTTAATTTCTAATTTCTAATTATGTTTTGTATTTCGTATAAGACTGCTTATTTTTTATATGATATATGCTATAAGCAATACGTGATACGATTCTTGAGTTTCTTCCTGTATTATCTGCTATATGTTGCAATTCTTCTATACGCAACAAAATTTCGTGTTTTCACTTTTGACTTTGTCCCTTCGGCTTAGCTCGGGATAAACCTGAATTTACCGAAGAGTTAGCTTCTGAATTTTTACTTTTTTCTCCTAATATTTCTTTAATTGTTTTAATTGATTTTTCTGTAATTAGCAAGTTTTTATGGCTAAGAACATCTAAAACATTTAAATTTCTGGCCTCCATTAATTTCAATTCTTTAATATTTTTAGAGGCTCTTAATAATGCACTATCTTTTTTATTGGTTATTAAAAGAATATTATTAAAATCTTTTTTGTTTAGTTTATTGGCTAAATTTTCTAAAACCTTAGCCAATTCCTTAGTTTTAATTTCCTTTAATTTTATCTCATTTAAAATAAAAATTTCCTTGTCTTTAAATTTTTGCGATAAAACAGACCTTAAAGCTGTTTTTCTCATTTTTTGAGGAATAGTCTTCTTGTAATTTCTATCTTTTCTTGGGCCAAAAGTCACTCCACCGCCAATCCAAATAGGAGAACGAATAGAACCATGTCTGGCTCTGCCCGTCCCTTTTTGCCTCCAAGGTTTTTTGCCACCTCCTCGAACTTCACCTCTATCTTTTGTGTGAGCTGTTCCCTGCCTTCTGTTAGAACGCATAGACAAAAGTACCTGATGGATTAAATCAGAATTAAAATCTTGAGCAAATATTTCCTTGGGTAAAATTATATCTTTCTCTTTTTCCCCTTTTTGATTATATAATGCTATTTTCATACTAACTTTTTATTTCAAGAAAACTGCCTTCTCTTCCGGGCACAGCGCCCTTGAGAGCTATTAAATTATTTTCTTTATCTGTTTTTATTACTTCTAAATTTTTAACTGTTATCCTTTGATTGCCCATTCTACCCGGCATTTTTTTACCTTTTAAAACTCTTTCTGGAAAAGATGAACCAACGGAGCCAATCGCTCTTTCTCCGTGTTTGACGCCATGACTCTTTCCATAACCAGAGAAACCCCATCTTTTAACTCCGCCTTGAAAACCTTTTCCCTTAGTTATTCCAGAAACTTTAACTTTCTCTCCTTTCTCAAAAACAGAAACATCTATCTTATCCCCTACTTTTAATTCCTGGTCGCTATTAAATTCTTTTAAATATCTATAAGGTTTTTTAGATTGTGTTTTTTTAATCTTTTTCTCTTTTAACTTTTCGTATCCCAACTGAATTTTATTTTCCTTAACTTCAGTAACAAAACATGGCCCAACTTCAATTAGGGTTATTGGAATAACCTTATCTCTTTCCCACATTTGAGTCATTTTTAATTTTTTCCCTAATATAAATGCCATAATTATCTATGAGCGAAGCAAATAGTTATAATTATGAGCACCCTGCTCAAATTTTTCTATCGCTTATGCTCTTGCATTTTCTTTACTTTAAAAAAAAATATTATTGCAGTCTGCAGAAGGCGAATAGCCGCATCCTTTATTGCGCGAAGCGAACTACTTACTGACTAACCCGCAAAATTTGAGCGGGCTTGTTCTGTTTTAACAAAATACCGGGCACTAACCCGGTATTCTAAAAATACTTTCAAGGGTTAGTATCCAGTACAATTGGATAACAAAGGTTTTTCAAGAACACAGTTAAGTGTCCTGGACTTAACCCCTTAAATCTTAAGTTGAATATCTACTCCTTTTGGAAGATTAAGATTGGTTAAGGATTCTATCGCTCGCTGGTCTGCCCCAAAAATGTCAATTAGCCTCTTGTGCACCCTAACTTCATATTGCTCTCTAGCATCTTTGTGAACAAAAGTAGAGCGATTAACAGTATATTTGCGAATTTCTGTTGGTAAAGGAATAGGACCCGAAATTTCTGCACCGAAACGCTTTACTGTCTCAATGATTTGATTAGCACTTTTATCTAAGACCTTATTATCATAAGCTCTTAGCTTAATCCTAATTTTTTGAGGCACTATTTCCTCTTTCTTTTTTATTAATTTCGTTTTCTGCTTTTTTACCGGCATCTTAAATGAACTAATTTTAACAGTAGTGTCTCTCTTAAGAGAAAAATCCTGTTTTTTATTTAATTATTTTAGTAACCAAACCTGAAGCAACAGTTTTTCCACCTTCTCTAATGGCAAATCTCTGCTTTTCCTCTAGTGCCACTGGGGCAATCAATTTGACTGAAACATTAGCGGTATCGCCTGGCATCACCATTTCTGTTCCTTTGGCTAAATTCAAGTCACCAGTAATATCGGTAGTTCTAATATAAAATTGAGGTTTATAACCGCTGAAAAAAGGAGTGTGTCTGCCACCTTCTTCTTTGCTTAGGGAATAAATTTCAGCTTCAAATTCAGTATGGGGAGTAATACTACCCGTTTTTGCTAAAACCTGTCCTCTTTCCACATCTTCCTTTTTTAAACCCCTCAAAAGTACTCCGGCATTGTCGCCAGCTCTGCCCTCATCTAAAGATTTATTAAACATTTCAATACTTACAGCAGTAGTTTTTGAAGTTGGTTTAATGCCAACTAATTCAACCTCTTCCCCTGCTTTGACAATTCCTCTCTCAATTCTACCGGTAGCCACCGTTCCCCTTCCTTCAATTGAAAAGACATCCTCTACTGCCATTAAAAATGGTTTATCAATATCTCTCTCTGGCTCTGGAAAATATTCATCTACTGATTTTAGTAAATCGTATATTGGTTTTACTTTTTCGTCTTCAGCAGATTCAGCGTCTAAAGATTTAAGTGCAGAACCTCTAATTATAGGAACTTCATCTCCGGGAAAATCGTATTTTTTTAAAAGCTCCCTGACTTCTGATTCAACTAAATCAATCATCTCCGAATCATCTACTGAATCACACTTATTCAAAAAGACAACAATTGCAGGTACTCCAACTTGGCGAGCAAGCAAGAGATGCTCTCTAGTTTGAGGCATCGGCCCATCAACCGCAGAAACTACAAGAATAGCGCCGTCCATTTGGGCTGCGCCAGTAATCATATTTTTTATATAATCACTATGTCCTGGACAGTCAATGTGAGCATAATGCCTATTTTCGGTTTCATATTCAACGTGGGCAATATTAATAGTCAAACCGCGACTCTTTTCTTCAGGAGCTGCATCTATCTGATCAATTCCTTTATCAGAAGCACTAAAACCCTTAAGTTTCATAGCTTTAAGGATAGCTGCTGTTAAAGTGGTTTTTCCATGGTCAACATGACCAATAGTTCCTACATTAATATGCGGTTTATTTCTTTCAAATTTTGCTTTTTCGGCCATAATAATTTTATTTAATTATTTTAATAATAATAATTCAGTTAAATAATATTTTAACTCAAAACAAAAAGAAGTCAAGACCTTTTTTGATTATATCACTAAAAAGGCAAATCTTCAAGTC
This sequence comes from uncultured Candidatus Saccharibacteria bacterium, assembly GCA_964638595.1. GTDB lineage: Bacteria > Patescibacteriota > Minisyncoccia > Minisyncoccales > PEYH01 > CAZWQR01. Next base: position 5,355 of record CAZWYU010000047.1, on the reverse strand, counting down.
TCAATTCGTCCACTGGCAATTCTTCTTTAGCTATTACTTCAGTACTCTGGAAAATATCCGGTTTTTCTTCTTTAATGTTAGTCTCAATTGATTTTTTATCAAGCTCAAGTTCTTTCTGATTAGACTCATTATTTAAAGAAGAAATAACCATTATTGGTTTATCATTTTCTATAATAATAAGTTTAGTATTCTTTTCTAACAGTTTTTTAATTTCTTGTAAATTCATAAAAGAAAATTAATTATCTTCCCTCCACAATTTGCTGTGTAATATTACTTGGAACTATTTTATAAGAATCAAACTCCATTGTAAAGACCCCTCTGCCATGAGTCATAGAACGAAGAGAAGTGGCATAGCCAAACATCTCGGCCATAGGAACATTTGCCTCAACTACTTTCATTTTAGCTCTGTCAAAACTTTCTTTAATTTGGCCTCTTCTAGAATTTAAATCTCCAACTATGTCACCAAAGAATTCTACTGGAATAGTTACCTCTAATTTCATAACCGGTTCCAATAAAACCGGCTTAGCTAATTTTACGGCTTGTTGCAAAGCAAAAGAACCTGCAATTTTGAAAGCCGCTTCAGAAGAGTCTACTTCATGAAAAGAGCCGTCATAAAGGGCAACTTCTAAATCCACCAAAGAATAGCCAGCCAAAACACCTCTATCTGTGGCTTCAATTACTCCCTTTCTAACAGCTGGAATAAACTCTTTAGGAATTATGCCACCTTTAATTTCATCTATAAATTCAAATCCTTCCCCTCTTTCTTTCGGCTCAATTCTTAACCAAACATGCCCATATTGACCACGGCCACCGCTTTGTCTAATATATTTACCTTCTGCTTCGGCTTGGGCAGTAATAGTTTCTTTATAGGCAACTTGAGGGCGGCCAACATTAGCTTCCACTTTAAATTCTTTTTTCATTCTATCCACTAAAATTTCTAAATGAAGTTCACCCATACCAGAAATAATAGTCTCACCTGTTTCCTCATCGGTTTTTATTTTAAAAGTTGGATCTTCTTCTGCTAGTTTTTTTAAAGCTAAACCAAGTTTTTCTTGGTCTGCTTTTGATTTTGGTTCTATCCTGGTAGAAATAACCGGCTCGGGAAAACTAATGCTCTCTAAAATAATAGGCAGATCTGGATCACAAATTGTGTGTCCAGTTTCAACATCTTTTAATCCAATAGCAGCAGCTATGTCTCCAGCATAAAGCTCTTGAACTTCTTCTCGATGATTAGCGTGCATTCTAACTATCCGGCCGATTCTAACCTTTTTACCGTTAATGGAATTCAAAAAAATCTGGTTACTCCCGGCTTCTAATTTGCCTGAATAAATCCGAAAATAAGTTAAAGCGCCAACATAAGGGTCGGTCGCTACTTTAAAAGCTAAAGCGGCAAAGGGCTCTTCGTCTAAATGATTTATCTCTAAAGATTCTCCTGTTTTTGAATTTTTTCCTTGAACAGGCGGCAAATCTTGTGGACTTGGAAAATAATATAACACCGCATCAAGTAAAGGCTGAATACCTTTATTTTTTAAAGCTGAACCGCAAAAAACTGGCACTAAATCATAGTTCAAAACACTTTTTCTTAAGGCTGTTCTAATTTCGGAAACCTCCAATTTTTTACCTTCTAAATATTTTTCTAAAAGCTCATGGTCTTCAGCAGCTATTTTTTCAAGCATCTTAAGTCGCCATTTTTCTGCTTCATCTTTCAAATCTTCCGGAATTTCTTCTTCCCTGTATTGTTCCCCATGCTCGCCATCAAACCTTAATGCTTTCATTTTAATTAAATCTATTACACCTGAAAGGTCAGATTCTTTGCCTATTGGTATTTGGACGGCTACCGCTTTTGGAGTTAATTTATCCCAAATACTTTGAATGCTATTTTCAAAAGAAGCTCCCATTCTGTCCATCTTATTAATAAAGCATATTCTTGGTACATAAAATTTATCTGCTTGATGCCAAACGGTTTCTGATTGAGCTTCAACTCCAGCTACTCCGTCAAAAACCACAATAGCTCCATCCAAAACTCTGATAGAACGCTGAACTTCTGCAGTAAAATCAATATGACCAGGAGTATCAATAATATTTATTTTATATTGTCTATCTTTATTCTCTTTGTCTTCTGTAAAATGCCAAAAACAAGTAGTTGCCGCCGAAGTAATAGTAATACCTCTGGCTCTTTCTTGTTCCATCCAATCCATAATTGCTTGACCCTCATGAACTTCGCCAATTTTATGGGAAATGCCAGTATAAAATAAAACACGCTCGGTTACTGTGGTTTTGCCGGCGTCAATATGAGCAATAATACCAATATTTCTGCATTTTTCTATAGGAAATTGTCTGGGCATGTGAAATAATTTTTAATTTCTATTCAATTTCTAATTTTGAAACAAGCTTCAATATAACAACAAATGTGGTTTATATATTTGAAAATTGAATATTTGATAATTGATAATTGATAATTTATTAATTTTTTTTCAAATCGCTAATTATCAAATTATCAAATCATCAAATTGTTTTTTACCAGTTACTTGTTACTTGTTACTTATGGGAGAACACAGGAGGGAGATTTTATTCCTTCCTTCCTCCCTCTTGGAAGATTGTTTTTTTCCCCCCTCCTCTTTCCTCCCCCTTTCTAAGGGGGAGGATTAAGGTGGGGGTTTGTTACCAGTTACTTTTTACTTATGGGAGAATATAGGTGGGATTTTGAGAGCCGTTACTCTGATAAATTAATTACCGAGCGTCCTCACCAAGCAAAATGAGCAAAAGCCTTATTGGCTTCGGCCATTTTGTGAACGTTTTCTTTCTTTTTTATAGACTTTCCGGTATTATTAGCCGCTTCAATTAATTCATTGGCTAATTTCTCTTTCATAGCGCCTTTATTTTTAGATACTGATTCAACAATCCATCTCATTGCTAAAGATATTCTCCTATCTTTAGAAACTTCTACTGGCACCTGATATTTAGCTCCGCCAATCCTTTTGGACCTAACTTCTAACATAGGAGAAATATTTTGAATGGCTTTCTCAAAAACTTCTATTGGATCTTTCTTGGTTTTCTTCTTAATAATTTCAAAAGCACCATAGATTATTCTCTTAGCCGTTTGCTTCTGACCTCTTTGCATAATGTAATTTATAAATATAGAAACAGTTATGTTGTTATACAAAGAATCAGGTTCAATTGATTTCTTTTTTAATTGAGCCATATTTTTTTATTGTTCTTTTTTAGTTCCATATCTACTTCTAGATTGTTTTTTGCCTTCTACTCCTGCGGTATCTAACACTCCCCTAACTATATGATATCTTACTCCGGGCAAATCTTTAACCCTACCTCCCCTTACTAAAATAACGGAGTGCTCTTCTAAATTGTGGCCTTCGCCGGGAATATAGGCTGTAACTTCCATACCATTACTTAATCTTACCCTAGCTACTTTTCTCAAGGCAGAGTTAGGCTTTTTGGGAGTAACTGTAAAAACTTTTAAACAGACTCCTCTTTTAAAGGGAGAATTATGTTTTTTAGGACGATTTTTTAAATTATTAAAAGAAAAGCCCAAAGCCGGAGCTTTGCTCTTTTTCTTTTGTTGCTTTCTTCCTTTTCTAATTAACTGATTAATTGTGGGCATAATAAAAAATAGAACCTTTAAGGTTTAGCATTAAAGATAACAAATACAAAAAAATTTGTCAAATTCCAAGACCGGTTATTAGCACGGTTAACCATTGAACTCCTTGAATTATAATATTAAAAAAGAAAAAAACAATTATTAAAACAAAGAGAAAGCCATATTGGGAAAGAGCTATCTTAATTGCTTGAGCTTGACGAGGCAAAAGACTAAAAAGAATATGAGAACCATCTAAAGGCGGAACAGGCAAAAGATTGAACAAAGCTAAAATAAGATTAATTTGGACGATATATAGAAAAATAATAAAGATTCCAGATATTGAGACTAATACAGGAATAAATCTTATACTTAAACCAAAGATTAAAGCCAAAGCAATATTAGCTGCCGGACCAGCTATTGCGACTTTGGCATCTCCCCACCTTTTATCTCTTAATTTGTAGGGATTAATTGGTACTGGTTTAGCCCAGCCAAAAATAATACCGCCTGCTCCTAAAAAACTCATTAATATTAAAAATCCAGGCACAAGAATAGATCCTATTGGGTCTAAATGTTTTAAAGGATTTAGGGTCAGTCGGCCAGCCATCTTGGCAGTATCGTCTCCCAAAGATAAAGCTACCCAGCCATGAGCTAGTTCGTGAATAATTACAGAAAACAAAAGCACTATAATAATAAAAGCTATTTCTAATCCTGCCATAGGGTTATTCTAACAAAAAATAATATCCAAGTAAACATTAGAAAAACAAAATGGGCAACGCAACGCGTTGCCCGAAAAAGTATATTTCACACATCAGTCTTCTCTTAAGCACTGCCATAGGCATCACTAAAAATTTTAATAACCTTTTTTATCATATAGTCCTTTATTGTTTCTTGGCTTAAATCCCTCGGAATTTCCATAGACAAGACAAATCCTCCTAGTTTATGGGTAAAAGCTATTATACCCTTTCCTTCTTCCCCAAAAAGAGCAGCATTTTTGATATTATAACTTATCTCATCAGAAAATACTCTAACAATACCTCTACTGGGATCTATTCCAATGGGAAGATTAATGGTTACTTTAATCTCTTGTCTAATCTCTTGTCTAATCTCTTGGTCCTTTTTATTTTTCCTCTCCATTATAAACCTCCTTAACTAATATATGAGATAAATTATATATAACGACAAAACGATGGAAAGTCAACCCCCCTTGCCAAAATTAAAAAAATAATTTAGCATTGTAATATTAATGTAAATAATATGTCTCAAAAATGCGCAATTTGCGGAAAAACATCAACCCTTGGGAGAAAGTACAATAAACTTATGTCAAAATATAACCCGACTCCCAAATCAAAGAAAAAGCCCAATCTCCAATGGGTGACTTTGTCTGATGGCAAAAGAGTCAAAGCTTGTACTAAGTGTATTAAAGCGTTGCAAAAAACTAAATAGTGCTGATTAAAATAAAAGTCAGCCATTGGCACAGGAGGGGTCGGGAGGATTGGGTATCCTCCCGTGGTGGAAAATAGGAGCCGCCTTGGGCGGCGACGTAAGAAACCGAAGGTGTCTTAGGAGCGTAGCGACGCAATGGTGTGACTTTGTCTGATGGCAAAAGAGTCAAAGCTTGTACTAAATGCATAAAGGCCCTGCAAAAAACAAAATAGCCTTCGGGGCATAGTGTAATTGGCTAACATGCACGCATGGGGTGCGTGTGATTCCCGGTTCAAATCCGGGTGCCCCGACAAAGAAAATAAAAATAGGTTCAGCAA
>CAZWYU010000046.1:0-15356 GCA_964638595.1 uncultured Candidatus Saccharibacteria bacterium | reverse complement strand
AAAATTCTCCAAACCTAGCTTCTTAGCTAACTCAAAAACAAAATCTGCGTACCTTTCTACATCCCAAACATAATCAGGTAAATCGCTTTTGCCAAAACCTGGAAAATCTGGACAAATAACTAAGAAATTATCTTTTAACTGTTCTTGAACTTTAATCCAAGACTGACTGCTACTTCCCCAGCCATGTAATACTAAAAGAGGACTCCCCTGTCCTGTAATTCTTAAAAAAACTTTTAGATTTTTAACTTGAATAAATTTCTCTTCCATATAATTAGCCTACTTTCTTAAAACCAAGATATTTATGCAGCACTTTTGGCATTTTAATATTGCCTTTTTTGTCTTGGTTATTTTCCAAAATAGCAATAATAATTCTGCCAACCGCAATAGCTGTAGCGTTGAGGGTGTGAACAAAATTTAAATCATTATTCTCCTTTACTCTAATGTTTAATCTCCTACTCTGAAAATCAGTACAGTTAGAGGCTGAATGAGTTTCTCTGTATTTGTTCTGGGAGGGAATCCAAGTTTCAATATCATAAGTAGAAGCCGAAGGTCTAGACATATCACCAGTAGATAAATGAACTAGTTGATATGGTAAATCTAATTTCTTCATTAATTTCTCCTGCATTTTAATTAAGAATTGATGCTCTTCTTTTGAATCTTCTGCTTCTGTAAAAGAAAACATTTCTAGCTTATCAAATTGATGAACTCTAAAAATCCCTCTAGTGTCTTTACCATAAGAGCCTGCCTCCTCTCTAAAACAAGAAGAAAAAGCTAAATATCTTTTAGGTAAATCTTCTTTTTTAAAAACTTCACCCGCATGCATAGGTCCTACCATTTGTTCTGCAGTGCCTGCTAAAAACAGATTGTCTTTATCAAAAAAGTACCTTTCTGCTAAATCTTCTTTAGTGTCAACATAGCCCATTTTTCTCATCATTTCTTCTCTTAACAAGGTAGGCGGGATAACAAAAGTAAAGCCTTGCTCTACTAAATTATCTAAACAAAAATTGACTAGAGCTATTTCTAAAAGAGCGGCTTCATTTTTTAAAATTCCAAATCTTGAGCCAGAAACTTTTGTAGCTCTTTCAATATCAATTAAATTATGCAGTTTGGCAAGCTCCAAATGGTCCTTAACTTTAAAAGCAAAACTCTTTGGCTTGCCTTCTTTTTTTACTATTCCGTTAGCTTTGTCGTCTAAACCGACCGGCACATCGTCAAGGGGAATGTTTGGAATCAGAAGAAATAGTTTATTAAATTCCTCTTCTATGTTTTTTAATTCCTCTTCTTCTTGTTTTAATAGACTTTTAATTTCTTTTGCTTTTTGAATATCTTCTGGTTTGCCAGCTGAAGAAATTTCGTTTTTCTTGGCCCTTAAGCTATCTACCTTTTGAATTTTTTCTCTTTTTTTCGTGTCTAAATCTATAAGTCTTTCAAAATTCAAAGAAAGGTTTCTTTTTCCAAGAGCCTTTTTAATAACTTCTGGCTGTTCTCTTAATAAATTTATATCAATCATATACTATTATTTTCTAATTTTCAATTATCAAGTTTTAATCAATTATCAATTCCTCAATTTTCAATATTCTTCCCGTGTTATCTGTTACGTGTCACCTGTTACGTATTACGATTATTCATATGCTATACGATATACGGAATACGCGATTAACGATTTACGATTCACGATGTTCTTCTTAATTTTTGACTCTTACTTCTTAATTCATAATTCTTGATTCGTGATTCTGTTTCTTCTCATATTATAAATTACGAGCTACGATTTCTTCGGTCTCATCAAAGGAAAAAAGATGACTTCCCTTAAACTATGAGAATTAGTTAAAAGGGCCGTCAATCTATCAATTCCCATACCAAAACCAGCTGCTGGCGGCATTCCATGTTCTAAAGCTTCCAAAAAGTTCTCATCTGTCCTTTGGGCTTCAGCATATCCTTGTTTGAACATTTTTTCTTGTTCTTTAAAAATTTCCCTTTGCTTCATAGGGTCATTAAGCTCTGAAAAAGCGTTAACTAATTCCCACCCCCCTATAATCAATTGAAAATTTGCCAATCTGTCTTTTAAGGTAGGGTGATGCTTGGCTAAGGGAAAAGCTCCAACTGGATGGTGAATAACAAAAGTTGGTTGAATAATTTTATCCCTAGATTTTTGTTTATAAATTTTATCTGCTATCTCTGACTTTCCTTCTCCTTTTTCAATTTTTATTCCCATCTTCTTGGCTTCTTCCTTGAGCTTCTCTAGATGTATTGCTTCTAAATCAATATTTGCATCTTTGTTAATCAACTCATAAAATTCCAGTCTTTGCCAAGGTGTCTTAAAATTTATTTTTTTATCTTCGTATTCTATCTCGAGTTTTCCAAAAACTTTTTTAACTACTTTAGAAATCATTTCTTCTGTAAGCTTCATCATATCTTTGTAATCAGCATAAGCCCAGTAAAACTCTAAGGAAGTAAAATCAGGATTATGGTGCTTATCAATACCTTCATTGCGAAAAACCCTGCCCATCTCAAAAACCTTTTCAAAACCGCCTACTAAAAGCTCTTTTAAATAAAGCTCTGGAGCAATTCTTAAATAAACATCTATATCAAGGGCATTTAAGTGGGTTTTGAACGGCTTGGCTTTAGCACCACCATAAATTGTTTGTAAAATAGGAGTTTCTACTTCTATAAAAGACTTTTTAATTAAAAAATTACGCAATTCTTGAATAATATTATTGCGCATAACAAATTTTTCTTTCGCTTCTTTATTCATCACTAAATCAAGATATCTTTTTCTAAAACGCTCTTCCTTATCTTTCAAACCATGCCATTTTTCAGGCAAAGGAAGGATGGATTTAGAAATTATCTTACAATCCGTGATTAACAAACTCTTTTCTTTTCTTTTTGTCTTAAAAACAACTCCTCTAGCTTCCAAAAAATCTCCTAAGTCTAGAAATTTTAAAAACCAATCATATTTTTTAGGCCCTACGTGGTCTTTTCTAAAAAACAGCTGTATTTTTCCTGTTCCATCTTCAATATCGGCAAAAGTAGCTCCGCCATGAACTCTAAAAGAACGCATTCTGCCAACTACTATAATTTCTTTTTTGCTCTTTTCTAATTGAGAGAAAGAAGACAAAACTCCAGAAATCAAGTGACTTCTGTTTGTCTCTAAAGGATAAGGCTCAACACCTGACCTTTCAAGGTATTCAAGTTTTTTAACTCTTTCTTTTTTTATTTCTCTTAACTGGACCATAATTTAAGAATATATATTAATGCCCTAGTGGATTAAGAATCTCTAATTAATTTTCAATTATCAATTAACCAATTTTCAATTTTAAGACTATATATTGTACGTCTTTTCTTATTTCAAAATTAATACATTTAAGATTGATTCAAAATTCAAAATTGGAAATTCAAAATTTGCTTTTTACAAATTTAAGACTATATCTTTACAAATTAAGCAAGTTAATGTTCTTCTAAAAACAGGTTGTTCTCCTATAATTTTAAGTTATTTTGCAAAAAAGAGCAAATCAAAAGCCCGCAAAAAAGATGCCTGCGGGCTTGACGAACATAATAGATTATGAACCAAGATTATCGGAAGAAATGTCATATATACTAACTTCAAAAATGACATCAAGAGTTTCTTCCAAGATGGCTTCTGATCGGATAAAAGCCACTATATTGTCTCCAATATATGTTTTTAAGGGATACCCCTGAACTGGGTAAGACTTAATGGCCTTTTTGCCTTCCAGAATAAAGAAATTCCCAAGTTCAAAATTTTTACACAAATCATTAATCGGTATCAGCTTATCTAATTCAAAGCCAATGGATTTATCCAAGATATCTTTGAAATCATTTATCACCCTTATATTCTTGACATCAGAAAAGTTAAAAGGTTTATTGGTTATTCTGTCGCAATCGCGTCTAGTTATTTCGTGTTTCCTTATAAGGAGCTCTGATATCCTATTCCTTTGAAAAATAAGAGCTTGAACAATTCCTGGATATCTGTCAGATAATATTCTCCATTCCCCTACTGTTATGCTCATTATTGCCTCCTTTAAAATAGTAGCAATGTACTCTAAATAGATTAAACTTTTTTTTATCTACTTGTCAACTTCTTCTTCCATTTCTTCTCCTCCAAAATACCAATTTAAAACCCTCTTAGCAGTAGGGGCTACTGCCTTGTGCATACCATAAGCACCTTCAACCATTAAGGTTATAACAATTTCTGGATTATCATAAGGCGCAAAAACTGTTAGCCAAGAATGATAATGTTCATCTTTTCCAATTTCTGCTGTACCTGTTTTTGCTCCAGCTTCAACTGGTAAACTATTCAAAACAATAGCCGAACCATAATCAACCGTTCCTTTCATACCTTGTTTTACAATTTCTAGATTTTTAGACTCAATAAAATTATCTCTAATTATTTCTGGCTTAAACTCTTTAACTACTTGCTTATTTTTATCAATCACTTGATGAACAATTTGAGGTTTAAATAATTTGCCTCCATTAATTAAGCTAGCAAAAGAGCTAACCACTTCTAATGGGGTGACTAATAAATATCCTTGGCCAATAGAAAGGTTATAGGTATCACCGGGCATCCAAAGATTATCAGGAGAAGTAAATTTACTTTTTTTCCATTCTTTGTCAGGAATAAAACCAGAAACTTCCCCAAGCAGATCTATATTTAATTTTTGATTCCAGCCAAATTTAGAAAGATAATCTTTAATTAAATTCGGACCTAATCCTTTAAATTCTTTATATCCACCGCCTATTGTATAAAAAAAGACATTACAGGATTCTGCTATTGCTTTTTTTACATTAGTAATTCCATGTGTTCTGAAATCTTTAAAAATATAGGGTTGATCCTTAAACCAAGGGTTTTCTATCACAATCTGCCCTTCGCAATTAATGGTTGTATTCTCGTTTATAACGGTTTCATTGAGAGCAGCTGAAGCTATTAGCGGTTTTATTATGGAGCCAGTAGAATATCGGCCACTAATCACCCTATTTAGAAAAGGCATATTTTTATCTTCTGACAATCTTTGCCAATCTTCTTGACTTATGCCTACAGAAAAAAGATTATTATCATAGCTTGGTAGACTTACCATAGCCAAAACCCCACCTGTTTTTGGATCAAGGGCTATAGCCGAAGCATTACTAACATTTATATTTTTTATTTCTTCTGAAAAAACATCATAGAGTTTTTTTTGGAGTTCTGAATCGACCCATAAAACGAGACTATTGCCTGATTCTGCCTCAAAAACAACTTCCTTGGAAATAAATTCTCCGTAAACATCCCTTTCATAGCGTACCTCACCGGCCCTTGAACTTAATTCATAATTATAGTAGTTCTCCAACCCAACATCTTGACCAGTTTTCCTGTGATATCCAATAATATGAGAAAAGATTTCACCATCTACATATTCCCTAACAGTAGCGTTTTGAACCTCAAAACCTTTTAATTCTTCAGAAGAAGACTCAAAAAGTATTAATTGTTTATAACTCAAATTTTCCCCTACAACTATATTTTCTTTTGCTTGGTTAATAAGATTTTTAATTTCTGTTTTATCTTTTTCTAAAATCCAAGCAATTTTTTTTAAAACATTCTCTTCTGTTTTAAACTCATCTTTTTTAAAAACCAAATCAAACGCTGGTTTGTTAAAAACCAATTGTTTAAAATTTCTATCATAAATGACTCCCCTCTCTGCCTTTAATACCGTGCTAACAAAATTATTTTTTTCAGCCAAAAGAACATATTTGTCATAATCAAAATATTGAAATTGTAAAGATTTAACACTTACAAAAAGAATCAAACAAAAAAATAAAACAAAAACCAATTTTAATGGCCATTTTCTTAAAGGAACTTCAATCCTTTTCTCAAAAATTTCTTCTTTCTTTTGGGCTAAAGAATCCCAAAGAATTTCCTCTGGGGATATTTCACTTTTTGTTCTACTAATTATTTTACTTTTTAAACCACTGTTCTGTAAAAACATAAACAAATTTAACAATAAAGTAAAATAAAATACCAATAGAAAAGTTATATAAAATATCAAAAATATTAAAACCGCAACCTATTAAAAGATAAACTAAAGAATAAAAAGCCAAACTGCAGAATAAAATAATACAAAAAGTAAAAAAATGATTAATCAAAAAATATTTTTTAAGTTTCTGAATTAAATAATAAAGAGCCGAGAATATTAGAATATGTAAACCAAAAAAATAAGAAGAAAATATATCAAGAAAAAAACCCGCAAAAATAGAAATTAAGAAACTATCTTTTGTTCCCCTGTTTCTCTGAAAAAATAAGACTATTATTAAAATTAAAGATAGATTAAGACAAGCATCTTGCCAAGAAAAGTGTATCAAAAAAGTCTTCTGAAAAACGCTTAGAAAATAAAAGAATATTATAAAAAATAGAGATTTAATCCAAGTCATTGCTTAAAATAACTAATAAATTATTATTATCTTCTATGTTAAAAAGTGGTTCTATGTCCACTTGTTGGAAAGGAGATAAATCAGTCTTTTCTACCTCTTTTATTTTACCCACTAAAAGTCCTTGAGGAAAACCTCCCTCTAGCCCAGCGGTGCTAATTAAAGCGCCTACATTTAATTCTTCCTCTTTTGGTACTAAGTCTAAAAATATTTTGTCTCTCCCCATCCCTTTTAATAAACCATTTATTTTTTTGCCATCTATCTCTACGCTAAATTTTATATTTTTATCCGAAATTAACGATACTTTAGCCGTCTTTTCATAAACTTCAAAAACTCTACCTATCAAAACATTATGAAAATTAATCACGGTCATATTTTTTTTGAGACCATCTTTCTGACCATTACTAATTAAAATAAAGTCTTCTTCATTATTATGTAATATAGCCCTTACCTGCAGTAATTTAAACTTTTCTTCTAATTTTAAACCAAGAGCGCTTTTTAACTCTTGGTTTTCTCTTCTTAAATCCTCTAATTCTATAATTCTTGAAAGAAGCTCCTGGTTTTCTTCTTTTAAAAATTGATTTTCTCTTTTAATTTCACAAAAAAATAAAAGCCCTTTAAAAAAATTAGAGCTTTTTTCTCCAGCCTCAAAAAAATAATTTTCTAATGGTCGGCTAAAATCATAAAAAAAAGACCTTAAATGTCCCTGAAAAACAATAGTCAGAAGAATCAATAAAAAAATAGTAAAAAAACTTAATATTTCCTTTTTATTTTTAGTACTTTTCATATATAATCTATGGCTATTCTAACAAAAAAAACACAATTAAAAAAGCGCGACCATTGCAAGAGTGCTATCTGCCCTTCACTAAAACAAAGTTCTTGTGCGGAACTACGCCTACGGCTTCGCTTTCTTTATTCAAGTACAAAGATGGGGACGATCTACTTTCGCGGATAACCACTATCATCGACCTTGAGGTATTTCACTTCCGTGTTCGGAATGGGAACGGGTGGGACAACCTCGGTATAGTCCCCATCTTTAAACTCAAATGTTCGGAATGCGAAGCTTTGGCGGAGTTCCACACCTAGCTCTGCTGTGGTGCAAGCGGAACCCCTTACAATAATCACGCTTTGAATTGAAAACTTAGAAAGAAAGCCAAAGTAAAAACAAATTATGACTTATTAGTACCCCTCGACTAAATTCCTTACGAAACTTACATCTGGGGCCTATCAAGGTTGTGTTCTCCAACCAGTCTAAGAGGATTAATCTTGGGATGGGCTTCCCGCTTAGATGCTTTCAGCGGTTATCCCGACCTAACTTAGCTACCCAGCAATGCTTTTGGCAAAACAACTGGTACACCAGAGGTTAGTTCGCAGAGGTCCTCTCGTACTATCTGCAACTTCCCTCAATCCTCGGCGCCTGCGGTAGATAGGGACCAACCTGTCTCACGACGGTTTGAACCCAGCTCGCGTACCACTTTAAATGGCGAACAGCCATACCCTTGGAAGCTGCTTCACCTCCAGGATGTGATGAGCCGACATCGCTATAATCCATTATTTCTAATGGCTTGGACTATATCTTCATCCAACTCAATATAAGTTGGAGCCGACGTGTTATAGAAGTTTTTATGTACTTCTATCTGCCGAATATTACCGGCAAGTCTCTACGGGGTCACGAAGACTTCCCACGGTATTGCCCATTCTTTTGTTCTACCATAAAAGAATTAGGGTTTCACCGTTATTAGTCGGATTTTTTTAATGGCATTACTGCCATGACACCCCGCTTGTCAGCATTTTTGAGGTGTCGAACAGGGCCGTAGATGTGAACTCGCGGGCCCTACTAACCTGTTATCCCCGGGGTAGCTTTTGTTTGATGATCTTCCCCGGTCCTATGAACCAGGGTCGGTTCACTAAGTTCTGCTTTCGCAACTGCGTGGCATATCCGCCTTGCAGTAAAGCCAGCTTATGCCTTTATACGACCACTCCGATTTCCATCCGGAGCTAGCTGACCTTAATAAACTTCTCCGTTACTCTTTTGGAGAAAAGCGCCCCACTTAAACTACCCACCAGACACTGTCTCCGCCGCACCTCGCTACGCTCGGTAAGAAGAATAATGCGAATAACGCTAATTATATTATACGAATGTTGCGAATTAAAAAAATAATTCGTGACATTCTAATTAATTCACATAAAAATTCGCATTATTTCCTATACCAAACACAGTGAGGTGCGGTGGGATTAGAACTAAGATTCTGAAAGACGGGTATTCCACTGGCGGCTCCACTCGCCCCGAAAGGCGAGCATCAAAGCCTCCCCGCTATTCTCTGCATTCAAAATCAAAGCTCAATATCTAGCTATAGTAAAGCTCCCGGGGTCTTTCCGTCTAGCCGCAGGTAACCGGCATCTTTACCGGTATTGCATTTTCACCGAGCACCTCGTTGAGACAGCTCCCCAGCCGTTAAGCCTTTCATGCGGGCCAGAAATTACCTGGCAAGGGATTACGCTACCTTTGGACGATTCAATTATGTTAACTTATAGTCGCCTATAAGATCGGACTCTATCATCCCAGTATTTAAAAATGAATACTGGATTCAGCGTATTAGTCTCTGGGGATTCTTTTAGAGTTATTTTTCTACATCGCTTAAGTTATATTTTCTTTTCCTGCCTCTTCCTTTGTTTAATTTTTCTCTTAGCTCGCAAACTTTAATAAGTCTACCTTTATCTAATTGAGTGTCTTTGTCTAATATATCTACAATTTGGCAAAAAATAGAAAAATTTGTTTTGGCCTTGGAGGAAAGAAATGAAAATTTCTTAAAGAAGGGTATAACTTTTTCTTTTATTGCAGTAATATTCTCTACAATATACATGTTTAACCCATCTTTTCTGTTCTGTATTCTTCCACAGCCCAAGTATTTTTTCATCAGAAAAAGCATGGTTATGTCTCGTTGAGAAACATTGAATATCGGAACAACTCTCCATTTCAATCTATAATCGTTTCTTTTGACTAAAGAAACATTGAAACTCCCTTCGCCATCAACAAATCCTGATATATACCATCCTTTTTCCTCTGGGATTTGCTTTAACCATTTTTGTTTCATGTTTTTGACTTTTAAACTCTAAAAGTCTTTCCTGCGGATTGTCTGCACTAATAGATTTTTACTGGCTACCGCGATATGTAGCCTAGTACTATTAGATACTAACCAGATGTTCCCGCATATAGCTGAATTTTATAACTACAACCGTCCTTGTCATAGTTATCGCCGACGTTTACTGGCGCTTCGAGCAGTCAGCCAATCACAAAGTGATTGACCGCCACTGTTAACGTTCCAGCACTGGTCAGGCCTCAGCCCCTATACATCCTCTTACGAGTTAAGCAGGGACTTGTGTTTTTGATAAACAGTCGCTAGGGAATCGTTAGCTGCGTCCCCACACTTACTTTGCACTCGATGGCTTCGCCATCGAAAAAATAAACAAAGTTTGTGCAAAATAAGTGTGGGGAAGGCCTTATTCCGAAGTTACGGCCACTTTTTTGCCGAATTCCTTAACGAGGTTTCACTCGTTCACCTTAGCACTTTTATGCCTACCTACCTGTTTCGGTTTTTAGTACGGACACATTTTTCTTAGCTCTTTGGAGCTTTTCTAGGGAACCTGCTCAACAAAGTTCATCCCGCCGAAACGGGACTTCCCGACAACCCTTGTAAAAACTTAGGTTGCCAACGAGAATCCAATAACTCGCTTTGTTTACTAGATTCCGCACCCCATTGAAAGAAAAACATGGGACCGGAATATTAACCGGTTGTCCATCGGGTACGCCTTTCGGTTACCCCTTAGGACCGCCTAACCCTTGGCTGATTGTCATTGCCAAGGAAACCTTAGGTTTTCGGTGACGCGTGTTCTCGACGCATTTGCGGTTACTCATGCCAACATTCTCACTTCTCTTAGCTCCACTAAACCTTACGATTTAACTTCATCGCTAAGAGAACGCTCCTCTACCACATCGCTCGCACCTCGCTACGCTCGGTACTCGCTCAAATTCAAAATTCAAATCTCAAATCTCAAAATAGTAGTTATGGTCCAAAAAATTTCTTTTTTGTTTTAATAACTTTACATTTTGAATTGTCATTTTGAGTTTTGCATTTTGTATTTTGAATTTAAGTTCGTGCCAAACACAGTGAGGTGCGAACGATATCCCTATCTTCGGTATTGAACTTAGCCCCGTTAAATCTTCGGCGCGAAATCCTTTGATTAGTGAGCAATTACGCACTCTTTAAAGGATAGCTGCTTCTAAGCTAACCTCCTAATTGTCTAAAAGATTTCACCTCCTTTTTAGCACTTAGTTCCCCGCCTAAAGCCAGCAAGCTGACATTATGGCGGACCCGCCTAGGGCGGGAAATTTAGGGACCTTAGATGAGGGTCTGGGCTGTTTCCCTTTTGACCATGGAGCTTAGCCCCCACAGTCTGACTCCTCCACAAAAATTCTGGTATTTGAAGTTTGGTTGGAGTATCCGGATAAACCAAGATATCCCATCCAGAGCTCTACCCCCAGAAAAATAAATGAAGGGCTAGTCCTAAAACTATTTCGAGGAGAACCAGCTATTACCAAGCTCGATTAGCTTTTCACTGCTTACCTCAGGTCATCCCAAGGAGTTGCACGACCTACGGGTTCGGACCTCCTTTAGACTTTCGTCTAAATTCATCCTGCCCAAGGTAAGATCGCCTGGCTTCGGGTCTTAAGCATACAGCTAAACGCATTTTCATACTCGCTTTCGCTAAGCCTCAACTCCGTAAGAGTTTAAACTAGCTGTATACCTAAAGTCGTTGGCTCGTTCTGCAAAAAGCACGCCATCGCCCCCACACTAATTGAGCAGAGATTTTATCTAATTTGCGCAAAGCGCACTGCTCGATTAGTGTGGGGGGTCTGACTCTTTGTAGACAAAATGGTTTCAGGTACTATTTCACCGCCCTCACCGGGCTACTTTTCACCTTTCCCTCACGGTACTGGTTCACTATCGGTGATCGGTTAGTATTTAGCCTTAGCTGATAGTTCAGCTTGTTTCCCGCCAGGTTATCATGTCCGGCGGTACTCAGGAAGAATTTCAAAGAATGTAAATTATTTTCGCTTACAGGGCTATCACCTTCTTTGGCTATCCTTTCCAGAATATTTAGCTAACAATTTACTTTGTAAATTCTCTCAGCGATATCCAAATATTAAAGCATAAAAAATTATGCTTAATATTTGGTATCCTGACGAAATTCCCCTACTACCCCAATTGCTCACGCCTCGCTACGCTCGGTAAGAAAAATAATGCGAATAACGCTAATTATTATACGAATGTTGCGAATTAAAAAATAATTCGTGACATTCGGATTAATTCACATAAAAATTCGCATTATTTCCTATACTAAACACAGTGAGGCGCAAACAAAAGGTTTGGGCTATCTCTCTTTTCGCTCGCCGCTACTAAGAGAATGTTCCTCCGCTAAAGCTACGAAACACAAGTTCTAATCAAATAAGTCTCTTTTTCATAAATGCATTACCAGAACCTGACTTCAGATATTGTTCAAATGCTGCTGCTAATATTTTAGTCCTAAATATACCAAGCCATACCAATTTAAACGGCAACTTGCTCTTTGTATATTTACATAAACCTTGATTATGTTCTCGCAGCCTTTTTTTGATATCATTTGTCAAGCCCACATAATGACTATTATTAGAACACTTTAAGATATAGACATAACACATAATCAAATTTTAATATCAATCTTTAATTTTATTGTCTTTTAGATTAGCTTGCAATGCAGTCTATTGTCTTTTAGATTAGCTTGCAATCCGAAGCTTTAGCGAAGGATTGTTTTCTTTTCCTCTGGGTACTGACATGTTTCACTTCCCCAGGTATCACTCCGTGCCTCGCTACCGCTCACCACATAAATAAATTTTCAATTTACAAATTTTCAATTTAACAATAAATTTAACAATTTTTTAATTTTCAATTATTTAATTAAATTTAATTGAAAATTGGGTCATTAAAAATTGATTGAAAATTGAAAATTGAAAATTCGTAAATTATAACGTGTTGAACAATAGCGAGACACGGTATCGCGGGTTTCTCCGCGATGGGTTGCCCCATTCAGAAATCTCCGGATCAAAGGTTGCTAGGCACCTACCCGAAGCTTATCGCAGCCACGCCACGTCTTTCTTCGCCTACCGATCCCAAGGCATCCACCATTTGTCTGTAAAATAAGATTGTTTTACCTCGACTTCCTTTCTAATTTTTTCAATTCTTTATTCTGTTTTCAAAGATCTTACCCTTTCATAAAATCAGAAAACCGCTCTTTCAGAAGCGGTTTTCTAAAAACCAAAATAATTGGCTTATCAGCCGCTTCTTATGACATCCTTTGATTGTCTTAAACTGTACATGTCTAAAAGTAATTCTAACAAACTAAAAACACTTGTCAAGTCTTTGGTAAGTTAAAAAAATCTTAACCTCTAAACTTGGCTTTTATATTCTTTAGAATGTCAGCGGCTACTTCTTTGCCACCCAGCCCAAAAGCCAGCCCACCGGCGATGGCTAACAAAGCTACTAATCCTTGAAAAATTACAATAATCAAAGAAGTGGCAATACCAAGTTGAATTAAAATAGCTCCAATTCCGAAAATCCAAATAGCCCATTTTGAAACAGCTCCGGCTAACTTACTATATCCAACAGTAGTTCCGTGCACACTAGCTCTAACTAATTTCTCTGTAAAATTAGCTATTACTGCAATCGCTACAAATATTAAAACAGCCACTAAAAGATTAGGCAACCAAACCACTACTTCATTCAAAAAGAAACTAAATTGGCTAAGTCCTAAAATCTCAACAGAAATAGATAAAACAACAATCAATAAAATCCACTTGCATAAGCTTCCAATAAATTCAGAAGGCACAAATTCAAAGTCTGCCTTTTCAAGAGATTTACCCCATTTTTTCATTTGAGTCAGTTTATCCAATTGAACCCTTTTCAGGACTTCTTGAATTACTTTACCGATAATAGCAGCAAACAGCCAGCCGATAAGAAAAATCACCAAAGACAAAATTAATTTAGGAAGAAAAGAAATAAAAGAATCTAAAAAACTCCAAAAACTTGCTATACCTTGACTAGTATTTAGGGCTAATTCACTCATAGTTTTATAACTTTAGATTATAATCGACCTTTAATTGAGTTGCGCTATAAAATCGCGTTATTATATTTTACCTTAAAGCTTAAAGAGTGGCTTGTGGAAAACTCAACCTCTAATAAAATCTAAAATTTCTAGAGGTTTCTCTGCAAAATAGTCTGGATTTGCTGTTTCTAAGATTTCTTTTTTATTAAAACCCCAGGAAACGGCAATTGTTTTTATACCTGCCTTATTGGCGGCTGTTATATCTCTAAGTTCATCTCCTATATAGAAAACATTTTCACTATCTAAATTTCTTTCTTGTAAAATTTTTTTAATAACTTTGTCTTTTTTAAACAAAGCGCTACTCGTATAAAAAAAATCAAAAACTTCTAAAAATCCATAATTTTTCAAAAAAGCCTGAATGTTTTCTTTAGAATTGGAGCTTAAAATTCCCAAAGAATAATCTTTTAAACTATTAAAAAGTTCTTTCAGTCCCGGCTGAATTTTCGCTCTTTTGATTTCTTTTTTTATTTCAGCTCGTCCTGTTTTTAAAACAAAAGGAAGCTGCAACAAAGAAATATTATACTTATTTAAAAGTTTTTTGCTGGGCTTTTGAGTTCTTAAATATTCTAATTCTTCTTTAGAAACTTTTTTGGTTTTGAATTTAGGAACAATAATTTTATTGTATATCTCCAAAACAATCCCTAGAGTATCGGCTATGGTCCCGTCAAAGTCAAAAATAATTGTTTTTTTTATCATTAATTAAATTTGAATTTTAGAAAAAAGATAACTGCCAATTGCTAAAACTAGAGCCGACAAAATACTTAAAATTAAAAAATCATTGAATAAACCAAAATAGGAGCCATTAGCCGTAGCCGCCCTTAAGCCATCAACCCCATAAGATAAGGGATCAAGTTTGGCAATAATACTTATTAATTTAGGCAAACCCTCAATTGGAAAAATGGCCCCAGAAAGAAAAAATAAGGGCATAACCAAAAAATTCATGATTAATTGAAAACCGTGCATATCTTCGAGAACCGAAGCAATAGCTGTTCCCAAGGCAGTAAAAAGTAAAGCTATAAGAAACATAAAAATAAATAAAACTGGCAACAAGGTAAAATCTTCTATTCTGAAGCCAATAAAAAAAGAAACAGCTAAAACTATTAGGCCTTGAATTATAGCTACAGTCGCTCCGCCTAAAGTTCTGCCTATTACAATTTGAAAACGAGAAATCGGCGCTACTAAGGTTTCTTTTAAAAATCCAAATTGTTTATCCCAAATAATTTCAATGCCAGAAAACATTGCTGTTGTGAGTATGCCCATTGCCATAATACCCGGCACTAAAAATTGAATATAATCTCCTTGTCCAGCTCGTTGAAAAACAGGACTTAAACCAAAACCTAAAGCAAATAAAAAAAGCAAAGGTTGTCCTAAAGAACCAACCAATCTGGCCTTTGATCGAAAATGTCTTTTAATTTGTCTTAACCAAAGAATATAGATAACACTCATTTTTTTCTTCTCATTTTAATACGCATTCTCATTTTATCTATACGATTAGCTCCTTGCTCACGAATCTCGTGGCCACAGAGTTTCAAGAAAGCATTTTCTAATGAATTAGTCTTTGTTCTTTCTTTTAATTCTTCAACCGTTCCTTGGGCAACAATTTTTCCGTAATCAATAATAGAAATTTTTTGAGCTGATTTTTCTGCTTCGTCCATATAGTGAGTGGTAAAAAATATAGTTACTCCCTCTTCTTCATTTAAATTTTTAATATAATGCCAAATATGATTTCTGGTTTGAGGATC
>CAZWYU010000045.1:0-1685 GCA_964638595.1 uncultured Candidatus Saccharibacteria bacterium | reverse complement strand
TTATATATATTTGCGAGAAATTTATTCTTTGGCTATAATATTAGTATGCCAGAGCTACCCGAAGTAACAACTATGGTTAGGGGTCTTCAAAACAAAGTTTTAAAGAGAACTATAGTTGATGTTTGGACAGATTCTGAAAAAAATATTAAAAAACCAAAGGATTTTAAAGATTTCAAAGATTCTTTAATAAGAGCAGAAATTCGTTCAATCAAAAGAAAAGGCAAGCTAATCCTTTTTTATTTTGACAATGAAAAGGTTTTAATCGTTCATCCTAAGATGAGCGGTCATTTTTTATTCGGCCAATGGGAAAAGAAAAAAGGCGAGTGGAAACCTCTTATGAAAGGAAATCTTGAAGACCCTATGAATAGATATATTCACCTTATCTTTTTCTTGGATAATAGCGAAATGTTGGCTTTTTCTGATTTAAGAAAATTTGCCAGAATTGAGCTTTGGGATAGAAAGGATTTAGATAAAGCAGATATTTTACAAGTTGTTGGACCAGATGCTTTGGAGATTAGTTTAGAAGAGTTTGAAAAAGGTTTGAAGGAAAATAAAAAAAAGATAAAACAAGTCTTAATGAATCAGTCTTTTATTTCTGGCATTGGAAATATCTATTCCGACGAGATTCTTTTTAGGGCTGGAATAAGTCCATTAAGAGAGGCAAAAAGTTTGAAAAAGAAAGAAGTTGAAAATCTTTATTCAAGCATTAAGCCAATCTTTAAAAAAGCAATTGAATTTTCTGGTTCCAGCATTTCTGATTTTAGAAAAATAGACGGCTCAAAAGGCGATTTTCAAAATCTTGCTAAAGTTTATGGAAAAGAAGGAAAAGAGTGTCCAAATTGCAAAACAAAGATTAAAAGGGTTAAGATTGGGGGAAGGTCTGTCCATTATTGTCCTAAGTGCCAAAAATAATAGTTGTTTTTTTTAAATAACTATGTTATGCTTTATATTTAGCACATTATCTAAATTAAGGGGGGTAAACAAAGAATGAATGGATTAATGGTGGTTGTGTATATAATTGCTGGAATGTTCGTGGGTGTTTTCTTGGTTTTTTTTGTAAGAGTGATAAAATCTTGCTTATATCCAAAAAAAGAAAATGGATTGCCTAAAAATAGCCAAAATGGAGTAAGCCAAAAAGAGAATAGGCCAGAAGATTGACTTCTGGCCTTTATTATTTAAGGGATATATAGAATATTGACTGCCTTTTTTAGAATGGAAACATTAAATTCCTGAATTAATCCTACTGGCTCTCCATCTATTTGCAAGGGCAAAGGTTCTTCAGATGATACCCTTGCCACTTCAAATTCCTTCAATAAAAATTTTTTGCTCTGCTCCTGCTTCTTAAGGGCTATTTTTAGTAGACAATAGGGAATTGCTCTTTCTCTAAATTGTTTTATAAGGCAGAGATTAAGCTTTCCATCGTCTATTTTAGCTTTAGGATTAATAGGCAATCCTATTCCGTAATAGGGGGTGTTGGTGATTGAAACTATAGCCGTTTTTTCCCGGTAAATGAGTTCTTCGCCAAAATAGACAGAAACTATTGGCCAGGAATGCTTAGACAGCATTGTTTTTATAATCGCTGGAATATAAGAAAACAATGGTAATCTAGAAAATCTTGATTTTAGACCAATGGCCTTTTGGTTTATCTCTGCGTCTAACCCTATGCTCACAGTGTTTATAAACCT
>CAZWYU010000044.1:0-3686 GCA_964638595.1 uncultured Candidatus Saccharibacteria bacterium | reverse complement strand
TAACATTTTTTCTGATTTTTCTCCCCCTCCTATCTCCTCCCCCTCAAAGAGGGGGAGGATTGTTTTTATTGTTTCCTCCCCCTCTTTGAGGGGGAGGATGATGTGTTGTTGTTTTCTTCTCCTCCCCCTTTCTAAGGGGGAGGATTAAGGAGGGGGTTTTTATTCCTTCCTTCCTTCCTCCCCCTTTCTAAGGGGGAGGATATAGGTGGGGGTTTTTATATTTATTTAATCATTTTTAAAAATTCTTGTTCATTTATAATCTTAACGCCTAGTTCCTTAGCTCTTCTAAGTTTTTCTCCTGGATTCTTGCCAACAACTAAATAATTTGTATTTTTACTAATACTGGTTACAGGATTAGCTCCTTTCTCTCTTAAAGTTTTATGGGCTTTATCTCTAGAAATATTTTTAAGACTACCAGTAAAAAGAAAAGTTTGCCCGTGAAAAACATTTTCTTTTCTTTTAGGCTTTAAAATAACAATGCCTCTTTCTTTTAATTGAAAAAGAAATTCAAGGTTTTTTTTATTATGAAACCAGTTATAAATTGATTTAGAAACCTTTTGACCTATATCCTCTATTGCTTCTAATTCTTCTGGTCTGACCTTTTTTAATAATTCAACATCTTTAAATCTTTCAGAGAGAGCAATAGCTGTTTCTTCACCAATATGTCTAATGCCTAAAGAATAAATAAAGCGAGATAAAGGTATTTTTTTGCTTTCCTCTATCTCTTTGATTAAATTACTAGCTGATTTTTCTGCAAATCTTTCTAAAGGAATCAAATCCCCTTTTTTTAACTCAAAAATTTCTATTGGATTAGAAATTAATTTTTCATCTACCAACTGCCTTATAATCTTTGGCCCCAAACCTTCTATATCAAAAGCTTTTTTAGAAACAAAATGTTCTAAAAATTCTGTTTTTCTAGCGGAACAATTGACATTGGGACAGCGAAACACTACTTCTCTTTTTGGCTTTATTAAATTAGTTTTACAAACTGGGCATTTGCTGGGAAATTTAAAATCTTTTTCCTTGCCAGTTCTTAAGTCTTTTAAAACTTTGCTGACTGCTGGAATTACATCTCCTGCCCTCTCAATTATCACAGTATCTCCTATTTTAATACCTAACCTTTCAATCTGATCTTTATTGTGCAAAGTAGCCCTAGTAATTGTAGAACCTTCAATATTCACTGGCTTTAGAATGGCTACCGGAGTTATTGCCCCAGTCCGACCAACCTGTATTTTTATATCTTTAACAACGCTAGTCGCTTGTTTAGCGGCAAATTTAAACGCCCTAACTCCTCTTGGGCTTTTTCCGGCCACTCCCAAACCATTAAATAAGTCATTATTATTAACTGTAATTACTACTCCATCCACTTGGTAAGGCAATTGTTCTCTTTTCTTAATTGCTTTCTTCCAAAAATCTTCCACTTCATCTAAGCTCTTGCAAATTTTACCATCTTCTGCTTTAAACCCTAGTTTTTTGAGCCATTGGTGTTTTTGTGAATGAAATTGAACACCTATATTAGAAACAATGTCATAAGCTAAAAACTTTAAATTGCGAGAAGCGGCAAGCTTGGGATCTAATTGACGAATAGAACCAGCAGCTAAATTTCTGGGATTAGCGTAGATTTTTTCCTCTTGCTCAACTTTCTTTTTATTAATCTCGTCAAAAGCTTTTTTCTCCATATAAACCTCTCCTCTTATTTCCAAACTCCCTTTTATAACTTTTTCTACCTTTTCTTTATCCTTTGCATCAAAGGCATAAATCTTTAAAGGAATGCTTTGGATGGTCTTAATATTCTGGGTTACATCTTCGCCTACTCTGCCGTTGCCTCTTGTGGCCGCCCTTTTTAAAATACCTTTTTGATAAACCAAGCTGATAGCAAAACCGTCTATCTTAAGCTCACAAAAATAGTTAAAATCCTTATTAGGTATAAGTCTTTTTAAATATCTCTGCCACTGTTCAAGCTCCTCTCTCTCAAAAACATCCTCTATGGAGAGCATTGGTTTTTTATGAGTAACTTTTTTAAATTCAGAGAGAGGTTCTCCGCCTACTCTTTGAGTGGGAGAATCCAAAGTTTTCAAATCAGGAAATTGTTCTTCTAATTGATAAAGTTCGTGTTTTAAAGAATCAAAAGCAGAGTCAGGAATCTCCTGTTTATCCAAAACATGGTATAAATAACGGTGATAATTAATCACCTTTTTTAGTTTGGCTATTCTTTTTTTGGCTTCTTGTTTATTCATTACCTTGTAACTTTAACCCTCCTTTCTACCCCCTCAAATTTACCAATAGAAAGAATGCAATAATATTTGCCGGTACATTCGGGAGTAGTACTAGCAAGAGTATCAGTTTCAAAAGTAGCGCCACCCACGCTTCCTGATAAGTTTGGTGGACTGGTTGTTGCTCCTTGTTCTAAAGCAGCCTCTGCTCCAGAATCAGCTGCATAATAAGCAATTACTGAATTACCAATTTTATTAATATATCGCAGTTGAATTAAAATGATTGTTGTTATACTAAAAACCGCTGCCAAGAGAATTGACATAATAACAATTGCAAAATATAGAGTTGCTCCTTTTTGGGAAGATTTCAACATAAATAAATTAATTATACCTATATTCGAGCTTGTGCTTACCCGGGCTAAGCACAACGTGCCCTTTTTCAGTTACAAATTGACGGATTAACAAATTGCGATTAACGATTAACGATTCACGATTCACGATTTACGCTTCACGGTTCACGATTAACAATTTACGATTAACCATTCGTGATTCTTCCCTTATCTCCTTCCTTGTTTTAAAATTAATACATTTAAAATTCATTCAAAATTCAAAATTGGAAATTCAAAATTCTAAATTCTCTTCTTAATTCTTGAGTTTTTTCTCCTGTTTTCTGTTATAATTTTCTAATTTTTATTTAGTTATATCAATATTTCTTTGAGAAACACTACTCTGGAATTTTAACACCAAAGTGCTTTGGGTAGAAGCTTCAAAATAAATAGTAACAAAGGGTTGAAAGCTATCTCCTTGATTTTGTCCATGTACTTCAAACTTTAAATTTTTAATGTGAATATCATTTGAAGTTAAATATGAAATATCACCACTACCATTGTCAAACATAATCTGTTCATTTTGCAAAAAGAATCTCTGACATTTGCCATCCTGCAAAGCATTTCTAAAAGTTATTTCATCTTTAGCAAATGAAACTTTATAATTAGAACCATAAGACAGACATCCCTCGCCAGTATCCTTTTCTGCCATTCTTAAAGATCTAGTCATATATTCAACAGTATAACTAACTTGGCCTAAAATTTTTTTTGTGTCCAAAACATTCTTTTGCGTTTTTAAAGCAGAAACAAACAAAGTAGCAACAACACCAACAATAATTGCAAATATTGAGGCAACTATTAAAAGCTCTATTAATGTAAAACCATGTTGTTGAGTGTTATTTTTCATACAAGATTATATACCAACAATGTTTAATAATAACTATCAGAAAAATCTAAATTCAAAATTCAAATGTTATAACTCTTTTGTTGATTTGGAAATTTATTAATTATTTTTCTCTCCCCCTCCTATCTCCTCCCCCTCAAAGAGGGGGAGGATGGAGTGTTGCTATCTCTCCTCCTCCTTAATTGCTTGGGCTTGGGCTTGGGCTTGTGCTTATGTGCTTACCCGGGCTAAGCACAACGTGCC
>CAZWYU010000043.1:0-16714 GCA_964638595.1 uncultured Candidatus Saccharibacteria bacterium | reverse complement strand
AATCATAGATTTGGACAAAAGTGGCAAAAAACAAAGCCCCTTCTTTTACATAACGATATTACTTTTTCCATTGTTGTTAGCATTATTTCTCCCCCTCCTTGATCCTCCCCCTCAAAGAGAGGGAGGATTATATTTATTCTTTTCCTCCCCCTCAAAGAGGGGGAGAAAAACTAAGGAGGGGCTTATAATCTTCAATCTTCAATTTTTTCCTTTTAAGAAAAGATGTAATCTTTGAAAAAATTAGGAGTAGTTCGTGGGCTTCTTTTTAAAAGTTTCTAATTTCTTCTCTGTGTTATTGAAAATTGATAATTGATAATTATTCTATTATTCCTTGCTCACCGAAAATTTGTGTTGTTACTGCTGAACTCGTGGCAGTAAGCTGTTTCTCTGTCCAAATATCTGTTCCAACTAATGAAGAAGGTCCAAGTAAGCGAGCATAAGTATCTTTTTGGTTATTGCTCGGCTCAAACTCTATTTGGAAAGCTAACTGATGAGGTTGCTCTATGCCTTGTCCTGGGTCCATCTCTCCTATCGCCCAGACGATTTCTCTGGTATTGGGGTCAAAAGAAAGTTTTTGAGGCATCACTTTACCCGTAAGCTTTACATTTTCGGGCAAAACAGAACTTAATTTTACGTCCTGTGAGGAATTATAATAATTTTTTGCTCGCCAAATTACTGTAAACTCGCTTTTTCTGCCAATCTTTAGAGGAAAATCAGCTTCACTGCCGAAAATTTCATCGTCAACATAAACATTCTGTTCTAAAGCCAATAAAGTATTGACCTTTATTGTAAATTTCTTCCTCGTTGAATCCAGAATAATTTCATTTTCTAATTTGGGCCTAGCAACCCCTATTCCTTGATCTCTGACATTAACCCAAAATTCTACCTCTCCCTCTTCTCCTATGTCCAAAAATTGAAGCTTGGAATTATTTCTTTTGTCCCAAATAACTGAATTATCGCCAGCCTGATATTGGCCGTTAGTGGAACGAATGCTGTCAAAATCAAATAAGACACCGTTAAGACGAATGGCTAAAAATAAATTCTGAAGTGGTGAAGTTCCAATATTGCGGAAAGTTATATTATAGTGCAGTAGATCGCCGGGGTCAGCGGCATAATCAATAGAATTATTTACAGTTTGGGAAATATAAAGAGAAGGTTCTGCAAGTTTTACCTGTTTGGTAATGTTTTTTAAAACTATGAATTCACCTCCTTGCCAAATTCCAAAATCAGCTCGAAAAATTTTAGTTTCACCTGTGCTGCCAGATAAATTGCCCCTAATATCAATTCGCCCGCCCTGAGCAGTATTAAGCAGAGGAATTCTCCATTGGTTATCAGAAATACCTTTTGGGTCAGCTTCTTTTAAACTAAAACCTGAAGGATAAGTCATTTTAATTTCGATGTCTGTTAATGGATAACTAACGCTGGAAAAATAATTTAATGAATAATTAAGCTCCTGTCCTGGGCCTACATTAGAGGGAATGTCAAATTCAAATGTTAAAGGAACTTCTTTAACTGTTAATAAATGGCTTGTCTTGGAAACATAACCTGTCTTTAAATTTCGCGGTCGGTAGGAAATCATAGCTTTGGCTTCTTTTATATCTCCTCCTTTGCCAAAAATTCTAACCTTAAAAGTAAAAGGCTTTTCTTGCCCAGGATAAATAAAACCGCCAAATTCTTCTTTGGATTTAACAACTCGCAAGCTCTGTCCCTCTGGCACTATTGAACCTCGTGGATACTCAAAGGTAAGTTGGGGCTCTTCAAGCTTTATATCACTATTATTTTTAATTTTCACAGTATATTCTATCTCCTCACCCACCATTGCCTCTTCGGGAGCAATAATTTCCAATCTTAAGACCTCTTTAGAATAAGTGTTGCTATTGTAAACCGAATAACCAAAAGCTGCTACCAAAAAAACTAAGATTATAAGAAATAATAAAATTTTAACGCTCATCTTTTGTTCCTTTTAATTTTTCTAAATACTTAATTTTCTTTCTAACCTTCGAACTACCCCCCGGACCCAAATTTCCATGGAGACTCTTTTTAAGATCTTTAATTCTTTTAGTAATTTCATAGGGCATAATGTGAGTGCCAACTCTCTCTTTAGAAAAATCTTCTTCAATAATTTTTTCTCTCTCCTTACGATTGTAAGTACCCATACCGGGAACCTTGCCCTTATCTTTTTCAACCTCTCTCTTAAAACGGGTCCTCGTCAAAAAAGAATGGGAACCAAAAATCCCCGTATCAGGCGGTCTCTTGATAATTTCGCCTTCTGCTATTTTATCTTGAGGCCCGCCAGGATAATGGCTTTTTTTATTAGAAGAACCCTCTTTGGGTAGATGTTGTGGGAAAAATTTAAACATATATTTATTTTACAACAATTTTAAGCCTAACCAAAATTCTTGGCCATCTAAATTAAACTTTTTTTCAATATCAAAAACCTGTTTTTCTCTTTTGGCAATAATAAAATCATCGGCTTTTGTCTGCTTTAATACTTCTTTTCCACTCCTTTTTAAAAATTGCTTAGAACCTTGGGCATAAATTACAATTCTATCTTTTGGCTTGTAACCGGCTTTTTTTCTCATCTGCTGAATTTGTCTTATTAAATCCCTCCTCATACCTTTTTCTTTTAAAGCAGGAGTAATCTGTAAATTTAAAGCAACTTTTAAAGAACCGCTACTTTCTAAAACAAAGTCTTTATTTGGTTTTATATTATCAACTAACTCTACTTTTTCTAAATTAAGCTCTTGTTTGATTAAATCCAAAAATTCTTTTTTAGATTCTAAATATTTGCTTTTAATTAGGAGATTCTTTAGAGGCTGTCTTACTTTTAAAGATTTGTCGCTTCTTATTTTTAAACCCAAGGCAACAATTTTTCTTACTAATATCATCTGTTCTTCTAATGTTTTATTAATTTGTTTTTTATCAAACTTAGGCCAGTCATTCAAGTGAACACTGTCATTATTAAAACTTAAATAAATTTCTTCGGTTATAAAAGGAACGAAAGGGCTGGCTAACTTAACTGTTTCTAAAATCACATATTTCAATGTTAAAAAAGCCTCTTTAGAATCATTGCCCTGATTTTGAAACCTTTTTCTTGATCTTCTTATATACCACAAAGACAAATCATTAATCACAAAGTCTTCAATTAAACGAGCCGCAGAGGTAATGTCATATGCATCAAGTTTTCTTGTAGTCTCTTTAATTAAATTATTTAATTTAGAAACAATCCATTTATCTAAAAGTTTTTTAGACTCTATTTTGTTATCAAAATTTTTGCCAGAATAAATTTCTAAAAATTTATAGCAGTTCCAAAATGTCATTAAAAATTTCTTTTTGCTTTTATCCAACGCTTGTTCAGAAAAAAGCTTGGAATCACTCGGCTGGTTAACAGTAAAGAAATACCAGCGTAGAGCATCAGCTCCATATTTATCAAAGAGATGCCAGGGATCAACTATATTGCCTTTAGACTTCGACATTTTTTGTCCTTTTTCATCTAGAACTAAGCCTAAAACAACAACATTTTTGTAACTCTCATTAAATCCAAGCAAACTAGAAATAGTAAGAAGGGTATAGAACCAACCTCTTGTTTGATCTACTGCTTCGCTGATATAGTCAGCTGGAAAAAGTTCTGGTGGAAAATCATTTTTTTCATTTTTATTAAAAGGCCAGTGTTTTTGGGCAAAAGGCATAGAGCCAGAGTCAAACCAACAATCAATTACCTCTTTTGCTCTTTTCATTGGCTGACCACAATTTGGACATTTAAACTCTATTTCATCAATATAGGGACGATGAAAATCTAGTTCACTCTCTTGATTATAGGGAAAAGTTGTAAGCTTTATTTTTTTGAGTTCTCCAGGTTGAATTTCAAAACCATGTTTAATAAATTCGTCTATAGTCTCGCCCTTAACACTGCTTTTTAGAAAATCTAAGATTAACTGATGGCTAATTATCAAAATATTTTTTCCCTGATATTTTTTATCAATTTCTTTAAGAAAAGCTAAAGCTCGATTTCGAACGTCACTAAAATTTTCTCCACCGGGAAATGGTTTTTTAAAACGTAAATTCAAAATTTCTTTTTTGGATAAAGTTTTTTTTGAATTAAGAATTTCTTTATCGCCTCCTATTAAACAACCGTTAAATTCTCCGGTATCAATTTCTCTCAAGCGTTTGTCAAAAACAACATCAATATTGTTTTTTTTACTGACAATTTCAGCTGTCTGCTTAGTCCTTAAAATATCAGAAGATATTATCACATCAATGTCTTTTAGTTTTTTTGCAACAGTTTCAATTTGTTTAATTCCTTTTTTTGTTAAATTAACTATTCTCTTTTCCGGCCAAGAAGAAAAAAATTTATTAACATTTGACTCTGCTTCTCCGTGTCTTAAAAGAAAATATTTATTATTGCTAAAATCTTGTTTTATTAAATCCTTACGAGAACCAATAGCTATTTGCTCACCGCACTTATCACATTGCCATATTGGAAAAGGAGTGCCCCAGTATCTCTCCCTAGAGATTGCCCAGTCTTTTAAATCATTTAACCATTCTCCAAATCTTCCTTCTTTTATATGCTTTGGCACCCAATTTATCTTTTTATTATTTTTGATCAGTTCTTCCTTAATCTTTTTCGTGTTGATAAACCAACTTTCCTTAGCATAATACAAAAGCGGAGTATTACAGCGCCAGCAGAAAGGATAATCATGTTCATAATTTTCCTCTTTAAAGAGCGTGCCCTCTTTTTTAAGAAATTCAATAATTAATCGGTCAGCCTTTTTAACAAATAGCCCTTTCCATTGTTTAACTTCTTCTGTTAATTTTCCTTCTTTATTAACTGTTAGCAAAACAGCAAATTTATCTTTTTGATTCTTGATTAATTCCATATCTTCCTGTCCAAAAGCTGGAGCAATATGCACCAAGCCACTGCCTTCTTCTATAGTCACAAAATCTGCAGTTAAAATCTGATAAATTTTATCTTTTCCTTTGTATGGCACAACAGTCTCTTTTGAAAAAAGAGCTTTATATTTCAAATCTTTAAGTTTTGTTCCTTTAAATTCTTCAAGAATTTTAAAGTCATTTCCTAAAATATTTTTTCTTTTTTTGGCGACAATATAATTTTGATTGTCTTTTTCTGCCAATATATAAACAATTTTGGGATTAACAGCAATAGCTACATTCCCCGGCAAAGTCCAAGGAGTTGTTGTCCAAACTAACAAATAAGTTTTTTTATTCTTAAATAGCTCTTTTAATTCAAAACTGACATAAATGGCAGGTTCTGTTACTTTTTTATAGCCTTGGGCAACTTCATGACTAGAAAGAGCTGTCCCACAACGAGGACAATAGGGAACCACCTTGTAATCTTTGTATAATAAACCTTTGTCCCAAATCTGCTTTAAAATATTAAAAACACTTTCCATGTACATAGAATCACCGGTGATGTAGGGAGAATCTAAATCTATCCAATAGCCCATCCTTTCAGTTAATAGCTCCCACTCTTTCTTGTATTTCCAAACAGATTCTCTACATTTTTGATTAAATTCATCAATACCATATTTTTCAATATCCTGTTTGTTTTTCAAACCAAGTGTTTTTTCTACCTCCAATTCAACCGGCAAACCATGAATATCCCAGCCAGCCTTTCTTAAAACCCTTTTGTCTTTCATTGTTTGATAGCGACAGATGACATCTTTAAAAGACCTAGCTAAAATATGGTGCAGACCAGGTTTTCCATTAGCTGTGGGAGGACCTTCATAAAAAATAAAATCTCCGCTTTTTTTATTAAGTGATTTTTTAAAAATTTGTTCTTTTTTCCAATAATCCAATATTCTTTTTTCTATATTTAAAAAATTATCTTTCATTTTTACATCCTATCTGGTATTTCAATACCAAGTAAATTTAAAGAATTTTCTAAAATTTGATAAACAGCTTTAGTTATTGCTAGTCTAAAGGCTTTTTTGTCAGAGATCAAAATAGGATATTGTTCATAAAAGAGATTATAGTCCTTGGCTAATTGAAAACAAAAATTAGCTATTAAATTAGGAGAAAAACTGCGAGCCGCCTTATCTACTATTTCTGGAAATTTTCTTAATTGTCCTAAAAGTTTTCTTTCTTCTGTTGCTAAATCTTGAACTTTAAAATCAATTTTCTTAGCTTTTTCTAAAACATTTTTACATCTAACTGCCGTATATTGGATATACGGACCGGAATTTCCTTTAAGAGTTATCATTTGTTTTAAATCAAAAACAATATCTTTGGAATAGTGTTTTGATAAATCATTATATTTTACAGCGCCAATGCCTACTTTTTTGGCAATTTCTGGATTTCTGTTAATTTGCTTTGCCTTTTTTATGGCTTCATTTAGAACCTTCTCCAGTTTGATTGTATCTCCTTTTCTTGTAGAGAACTTTCTGTCTTTCCAGCGAATCAAACCATGGGCTACATGAACATACTGGTCTTCTCTACCGTAACCAAGTAATATTGAAGCTTTAAAAACCTTTTCAAAATAGTCTTTCTGATCTGCCCCCACTTCATAAATAATTAAGTCAGGTTTCCATTTATCTTTTCTGTATTGAGAAGTAGCTAAATCTCTTGTCTCATAAGTAGTGGTGCCATCAGATTTTAAAAGCATAACAGGATTTTTAATTCCTTTCAAAGGTATGATTAAAGCGCCTCTGCTCTTTTTTGTCAGGCCAAGCTTTTTAGCTCTTTTAATAACTAAATCTGTTTTGTCATGATAAAAACTCTCACCTAAAGCATAATCAATTTTAACTCCCAACAAATTATAAACTCTGCTAAATTCTTTTAAACTAATATCCACGCAAAATTGCCAGATCTTTTTAGCTTGTTTATCTTTTTGTTCTAATCTTTTAAACCACTCTCTGGCCTGTTTGGTTAAATCAGGAGTTTCTTGAGCATGAAATTTTACATATAAAGATTCTAAATCATTAATAGTCAATTCTTTCAAATCCTTTTTCCACCATTTTTTAATAGCTACAATAAGTTTTCCAAATTGGGTTCCCCAATCACCCAGATGGCTATCGCCAATACACTTCCAACCTAAGAAATCATATATGTTATAAATTGCCTGACCAATAATAGTGGAACGAAGATGGCCTATGCCAAAGGGTTTAGCAATATTGGGAGCGGAATAATCAATAACCATCGTCTTATTGATTTTTTGAGAACCGTAATCTTTTCCTTCTTCAAGCGCTTCTTTTAAGTCTTTTATTAAAAATTCATCTTTTAACCAAAAATTTATAAACCCTGGTTTAGCTGCTTCTATCTTTTTAAAAAACTTATTTTCTTCTTTCAGGCAGCCGACTAAAACTTCAGCAATTTTCATTGGCTCTTTGCCTGACAGAAAAGCTAAATTTGTAGTATAGTCACCGTATTCTATACTCTCTGGAAAATCAACCATAACTTCTTTGAACTTAAACAAAGGAAGCTCTCCTTGCTTTTGAGCTTTTAAAATTTTCTCTTTTATTATCTCTGAAAGTTCTGCTTTATTCATTAAATTAAGTTTAACCTTAAGAATCTGTTTTGTAAAACAAATTTCTAGCTAATCTTTTCTAAGACATAGCCATCAATAATTGAAAAAACTATTATATGAAAAGAAATGACTAAAGTAAAAGAAAATCCAAAATAAAAAATTATCATTGGCAGTAAATGGATTTTTACTGCCCAATTATAAAGAAAAACAGAAATTAAAAAATTTTTCATTCCGCGTTCTTTCAAGGCCTTCAAAAAAGGATACTAGAAGAATATCGGACCAGTAGAGACAATTCCGGAAATTATTACCACTAGCCATCTTATTAAGCCGTAGCTATTATCTAAAAAAGAAACGATATCTCTGGAATTTAAAAAAAATTGTTTAAAAATATCAAAAGGAAAACAATTAAAAACGTGAGCAAAATTTTAATAAAAATTCCTGCTATCCTTAAAAAACTTTTTTAACTTTCTTTATTTTTTAAAAGTAAGGCTTCTTTTTTTAGCTTCTCTAGTTTTTCAATGTCAATATTTTCCTGCTTTGAAAATTTATGAATTTCAATCTTAAAAACATCTTCTGCCAGCATAAATAAGCGAGAAATAAAAAGTTCTTTTAAAAAACCTTTAAAGCTTGGTAATATTGTTATTGGATAAAGTTTTTTTTCTTCTATTATTTTTTCCAAACCTTTATTTTTTGGATAATTCCAACCAAGCAGTTGAATGCCAACTCCTTTAGCATATTTTTTTGCTTGGGAAGAAAACTTAGCATTTGTAACAACAATTGGCTGAAGTTTGAAATTTTTAAAGCAATTTTTATTTTTTAAATCTAAAAAACGGGCATAAACTGCTAAAACAATCTTTAAATCAATTCTTTCTCCTCTATGATGGCGAAACTTGCATTCACCGAGATATAAAAGTTTATCTTTTTGAGCCAAAAAATCAATCTCGTGGATGGCATGTTCGCCTTTAATATTTTGATTAAGTTTTACTTTAAAATTATTTTTAATATAGATTTCTCCAATATATTTTTCAAAAGGAAAGCCAGAAGGACCTAATTTTCTCATTGCTTCTTTTAAACTAAACCGCAAGCTGGCAGTTTTGTTTTCTTTTTTAAGTAATTCTTTAACTTTTTTATAGATTTCCCTGGTTTCAATACCAGGATAAACAATGTCTTTTATCTTCCCGGCAATTTTTTTTGCTACTTTATAAGAAGCGCCAGCTTTTTTAGCGCTTTGATAGACTTTTTGAGAAGAAAAAGGCTCTTTTTCTCCTTTTAAGTTGAGAACATAAATATTTTTCATATTACTTTATATTAACTCAAAAAAGAAAAACCGCCAAAGAGATGGTTTTAGCCTGCTTGTATTAAATTCTAAATTCGCTTATGTGCGATCGTCGGGACCTAATGTTTGATCGTTTGGACCAATTTTTAAACCACCATCGTTTGGACCAATTTTTAAACTACTGATGACTTCCATATATTTATTAAATTAATTATTAACTTAATAATAACACAAAATCTTAAATCATTCCAGAAAACTTTTGAGCCAAATTTGACTGAACTTTTTTTACTGCCTCGTTTAGGCACTGCTTTAAAAAATTAGCTTGATTTTCTATTGACAAATTAGGATTTAAATTTAGTTCCACAACCTCAAAGTTGCCGTTGAGCACCACTGTAATACCTTCTTTTTCCACACTAACCACTTCTTTTTTTATTGCTTCCTGCATCTCTTTAAGTTGCTTTAACTGTTTAAATTTATCAAACATAAAATTATTTTTTTTGTTTTAATTTTTCTTTAAGTTTTTCTATCTCTTTTTTTAACTCAATCATTTTTGTTTCTCTGCCAACCACTAATTTATGAAAACGTTCCAATTCATCAACTCTGTCTTTGAGCTCTCTAGTCTTTCCCTTGACCTGCTTATTTAAATCATCAGCAAATTCTTTTAATTCTTGGGTTCTGGCTTTAACTTTAATTTCTAAAACATCTTTAGATTCTTTTAGCTTCTTTGTTGACTTTTCTAATTGTTTAATCATCCAATTAAAAGACTTGGCTAATTTTTCTATTTCGTCACCTGTTTTTATATAAAAGCGATAGCTTAAATTACCTTGTCCTATCTTTCTAACCCCTCTAATAAAAACTTTTATTGGATAAATTAATTTTTCAGCTAAGAAAACAGAAATAACAAAACCGATAATTAGCAGAAAAATAATGATCAAAACGCTTTGCAAAATTATTTGCCGGCCATCCTTTATTGCCCTGTCTAAATTTAGAGCTAATCTAGCGTAACCATATATTTTTTCTTCCTCTGGAAAAGTCCCCTCAACTAAAATTTTATTAGATCTTATCGGATAATAAAAATCATAAACCCTAATTCCTTCTTCTGTCTCTCTTTCCATTGAAACAATGCTATCAGAAACACCGAATTCCTCAAGTATTTTTTCGGACATCCTTTCTTCTATGGTCAATTTCTTCTGGCTCAAAATAAGATTACCCTGGTCATTATAAACAGCCACCAAGACAATATCCTGACTGTTAAAAAGCCCTTCAAAAACAGGTTCTAAAAAAACCGGATCTTCTAAAACTACTGCTGAACGAGAAGAATAAGACAGAACTTTAACCATCTCTTCTCCAAGAAGTTCTAGGTTAGATCTAATCAGTTTGTTAATTCTGAACCAATCAAAAAACAAAAAAATCGTGCTTATTCCTAAAACAAAGAGAAAAAAATAGATAACAAATTTTGTTTTAAGCCCTCGTTTCAAATTAAATGATTAAATTTACTGCTTAATAAATATAATACTCCTATTGTTCTTTGCTACTTCTATTAATTATTAATTTTATAAACAATATTTACATTAACCTCAATTTCATTTTCTCCCGGTTCAATTTTAGCTGACGGAGAAGATTCAAGATTCAAATTGCTATTGCTAAAATAGCGAGGAAAATAAACGTCTTCGCTAAAACTCTTTATTCCAGCCAACTCAACTTCGAGCTGTTTAGCTAACTCTTCTGCTTTAGTCTTAGCCTGTAAAATTGCTTCTTTCCGAGCTTCTTCTTTGTACTTCTCCTTATCCTCGATATCTAGAGAAAGACTGCCGGTCTGATTGGCCCCAGCTTCAGTTGCTGTTTGAATAACTTTTCCTATTTCATCAATCTTTCTTATTTTTACCTCAAGCGTTTGCGTCGCCTCATAACCAATTAACATTCTTTCTCCATTCTCTCTGTATTCGTATCGAGGATAAAGCTCAAAGTTAAGTGTCTTTAAATCTTTTTCTACCAAGCCTTGATATTTAAGCAAATCAATAACTGAATTCATCATCTGGATATTTGTTTCTAAAGCTTCGGCTGGTTTTTGGGCTTCGTTTTTAACAGAAAAATTAATTAAAGCCAAATCGGGCTTAACATAAATTTTACCTTCACCCTGAACCGTAATTATGCTAGTTTCTGTTTTTTGTTCAATTCCAATATATTCACTCCTTTTTACAGCACTAATGCTTAAAATAATAAGATAATTTATCAAGGACAAAGTTAAAATTGCAAATAATAATTTCAACCAAAAATTTTTTGTTAAAGATAGCTTTTTTATAATCTTCTTTTTTGTTTTTCTCACTTTTGCCATATTCTAAAATTAATAATTTGCAAAAAATTGGATAATAAATAGTATATAAATTAACAAATACATCAAACCTTCCCAAATATGGATCTTTCTTGATATTCCAGAAATAATAAAAAGGAGTGTGGCTACTATCAAATAGGGCAAACCTATTTTTAGTGTTGTTGGATTAACACTCAATGGCTTTATCAGAGCCGGCAATCCAATAACTAAAAAGATAGTAAAAACATTGGAGCCGAAAATATTGCCTAGAGCCAGTTCATATTTTTTCTTGGCGGCGGCTTTTACGGAGACCACTAATTCAGGGAGAGATGTCCCTACGGCCACTGCACTAATAGTAATAAAAGAAGCGCTGATACCTAAAAGTAAAGAAAGCTTTGAAACCGACTCAACAATATAGTTTGAACCGATTATAAGGCCAGCAATACCTAACACTAAAAGAATAATTGTTTTGGCATCTAATCTTTTATTTTTAGATTGTCTACGTTCCGCTCTGGAGGGCAAAGTTTTTTCATCTTGTTTGGGTGTTCTGCGCTGAAAAAAACTATAGAAAAGATAGATTAAAAAGCCAATTATTAAAAGAAGTCCTTCGCTAAAAGTTACCTGACTGTCTAAAACCATAAAACCAATCAAAACTGTGCTTACTGCTAAAAGTGGAGCATCCAAATCTATCAAGCTTCTTGTTACCACGAGCTTTCTGGAAACAACTGCTGTAATACCAACAATTAAAAGAACTGTCGCTATATTAGAACCAAAAGCTGTGTCAACAACAAAAGCAGTATTACCTTTTAAAGTAGCAATCAAAGTAGCTACTACTTCAGGTAAAGACGTCCCCAGAGCAACCAAAACAACTCCAACAATAAAAGGTGATAGCCTAAAAGCCAATGCTATTTTTTCCGCTCCCTCCACTACCCAATCAGCCGATTTAACCAAGACGGCCAGACTTAGTATAAAAACTAAAATCCAAAACCACAGCATAAGATTTTATTCTCCTGTTAGTTCTTCAACTTCTTTTTTGCCTTCTTCAAAAGCCTCGACTTGCTCACTGTCTATTTGAAACAAGAGCGTCTGAAACTCTCCAACATGTTCTTTCTCTTCTTTGGCTACATCTAGAAAAACTTTTTTTAATTTTTCATTATCAGTCTTAGCGGCCAGTTGTTCATATAAGCTAACAGCATCTAATTCAGCAATTATTCCTAAACGAAGAATTTCCCGGTCTAGCTTTTCACCACTTATATTGTTGAGATTTACGGGATTGATTGACAGCATAATATTATATCTTAATTTTATAACAAAACCTTTATAATATTATAATATATTATTTTGAATTTTCCAACTTCCCTTCACCCAATAACCGCCCGGGAACACCACCCAGGGACACCACCCGGGGACCCACCCGGGGACAGTCCCCCAACTTCGAGGAGGAAAAATTGCGCATAAACCCCTGTGGTTAAGCCATTATTATAACATAAATTAGCCGATGGCACAAATTTGATTTATATCAACAAATTTAGTTAGTTTATGTTAGATTATGTTAATTCCTCCTACAAAATTATAACCTGACTGCAATAATCCTTAATTTAACTAGAAAATTTTTAAAATTTATCCAATCAAAAAAGATATGTCTAACAATCTGATAAGTTATACAAATTTGTACCATCGCAGTTTTTATGGTATAATTATATAGTAATATCAAGGGGTTTAAGCCGATTTCTCCTCTTACTTTTTGGGGGACTGTCCCCCTAAATTAAAATGACAAAAATTTTAGCAGTAAATAAAAAAGCCTTGTATGAATACGAGGTTTTGGAAAAAATAGAATCTGGAATAGTTTTAACAGGCCAAGAAGTAAAATCTATCAAACAAGGCAGAGCTAATCTTGTTGGAGCTTTTGTTGTGATCAAAGGAGAACAGCCCACACTGTTAAATGCTAAAGTGCCTCCCTATCAGCCAAACAATACTCCTCCTGGATACGAACCAAACCAAAATCGCAGATTGTTATTAAAAAAACAGCAAATTAAGCGTTTGATTGGTAAAGATAAGGAAAAGGGCTTGACAATTGTACCTTTAAAAATGTATTCTAAACAAGGAAAAATAAAAGTTGAGATAGCAATAGTTAAGAAAAAAAGCAAAAGGGACAAGAGAGAAACTATTATAAAAAAACAGCTAAATAAAGATATAAGAAGAGAGTTGAAGGAGAGATAATTATGTACTAGAGTTAACCCCGCACAAATTTTGCAAGATATTTAATGGCGACAGATTCTTCTTTAAAAAAGCCTATTCGGCCCCGCCCGTTATAAGTATTTAATATTTTTTTAAAAAAGTGTCTGACAATAAACAATTCGGCAAAATTTATACGGGACACTAAGTTTTGTACCTATTTGCTCAAGTTGCTTTAGCAATTTGACTCGTAGGCAAAGTTTGCGGGGGTGAAAGTTTCGACAGTAGCCTTTATAAAAATCAGGCAAGCAGAGTATTCTTAAATCTCTTTAAACTTTAAGAAAATAAATAAGTGCCAACTTATTTTCCAAACCTGCTTATGCTTATGCATAAATAGGTAGATGCTTTCAGCATCCATCTGTTTTAGTAATTCCCGATAGCTAAAATTAGGTGTTATATTTTCGGGAGCGGCAGTAATTCTTTGTTCAAGAATCACTGCTTTAATAATTAGAACTAAGCTAAAAGTATTTTCGCTCAACTTCAACCTTTTAGCTAAAATCTAAATTGAGCTAAGCTTGTAAAATGATTTCTTTAAAACTACTGGACGGGAGTTCGTCCTCCCCACCTCCACAAGTAATATTTTGCAATAGCAAAATATTATAGTAATTAGTAATTGGTAATTAGAGGATTTCTTTAACCACAAATTACCTACACAAAATATCATAACTAATAGAATTTTTGCTAACAAACAAATAAGGGCTAAAGAAGTAAGATTAATAGATTACAATGGAGAGCAACTCGGAATTGTTTCCTTAGATAAAGCGCTCCAAAAATCAGAAGAGCGCGGTTTAGATTTAGTTCAAGTAACCAGTAAAGTTGAACCGCCGGTTTGCAAAATTATAGACAAGGGAAAATTTCTTTATCAGCTTAAGAAAAAAGAAAAAAAACAGTCCCAAAAGACAGGCGGTGAAGTAAAAGGAGTGCGCTTAAAATTCAATACCTCTGAACACGATTTAGAAACTAAAGCTAAGCAGGCTCATAAATTTTTAAAAAAAGGAAAGAAAATTAAAATTGAATTAATCTTAAGAGGCCGAGAAAAGGCATTGAAAGAACACGCTAATAAACAGATTGACAAATTTTTAGAACTGCTTAATAGCCAAATCCCAGTAGAAATAGAAAAAGACAAAGAAAGAAGAGGTAATAGAATTAACCTTATAGTAAAAAAACAATAAAATATGCCGAAAGCAAAAACAAAAAAAGCAATATCAAAAAGATTTAAGATTACCAAGAATGGCAAAGTTTTAAGAAGAGCTCCTGGTCAAAACCATCTTCGTTCAAAAAAATCCGGCAAAAAGATAAGAAAAATGAGAAAATGGGTTGAAGTTTCTTCACCTGAAGCAAAAAAAATTAAAAAAGTAATTAAAAGATAATGCCTAGAGTCAAAAGAGGAACAACTGCAAATAAAAGAAGAAAAAAAGTCCTTAAGCAAACCAAGGGCTATAAATGGGGAAGAAAAAATAAGTATAGACAAGCAAAGGAAGCTTTAATGCATGCTTGGTCTTATGCTTATAGGGACAGAAGAACCAAAAAACGAGATAAAAGAAAACTTTGGCAGGTGCAGATTAGCGCGGCTTGCAAAAAATATGATATTTCTTACAGTAAATTCATAAATCTTTTAAAAAAGAATAAAATTGAGTTAGATAGAAAAATCTTAGCTCAATTAGCTGAGAAAAAACCAGAGGTATTTAAAAAAATTATAGAAGAAATAAAATAATCAGATAAAACAAAAAGCCCTTTAAAAAAGGGCTTTTTGATTGCAAAGCAATTAGTCTTTCAGATCTCTTAGCATATTAGACAATTTATCAATAAGTATTTGAATTGAAGCTGTCATTGAAGAGGTATCTATCTGTTTAGATGTATTTGAAATACAAACACCATTTCTACAAGCATTAGGACATTTATAAACTACAGTAGACGGAACCCCGTCCTTACAGATAGCTTCATATAAGTAAGGTCCTTCACTGACACAAGAACCACCACCGGGACCAATATGATTAACAGAATCACCCATATTGGTTGAATAATTCATCTTGCAACAGTCTATTCTTCCTTCTATAGAAGTATCAGTAGAATAAGACCTGCCGTATTCATAATAATCAGTACCTCCATCAGTATCTGTACAAGTTCCGCTAGTATTACTATTTTGTTCTTCTGTAACAGTTACTGTCACACTTTGAGGTTTAGTATAAGTGCCTTCTGCTGTGCCATCTGATTTTTTACCATAGACATAGCCATAATAGACATAGGTACCGGGTTTTTCTTCGTAAAAATCAAATGTATGAGAACAAGTTTTTTCTCCACTACCACCACTACAACTATAAGAATGCCAATGACCCAACCAATAAGCATATAAGCTGGATAATCCATTATTATCTTGTCCATTAACAGTAATTATTATATGTTCCCCGACTCCAACTGATGTTTTATTTACAGAGAGAGTGCCGGAAACTGGGTCTTCTTGTTGCTCTTCTTCTGAAGAAAGAACAAAGTTTGCAGTCTTGTGTTCTTGAGTCGCACCACAGTTTCCTGAACCTAAACTAATACAGATAATTCCTTCCCCATAAGTATTGTCATAAGAAGAACAGACACTACCAGTGGGGTTGGTTAAAGTATATCCTGACTTAGATGCCTTAATAACATAATATCCTGTTGTTAGACCAGTAATTTCATATCTACCATCGTAGTCTGTTGTGTCTACACCATAACTATTACAAGTAGTTTGTGGATAATATACTGTTTTAACAAGAGCTCCAGCAACCGGGTTTCCGTTTTTGTCTCTTACTGTGCCAGATATAACACCATAGCTATTTACTGTCTGGTTAGCTAAGGCATTATTACATTCACTTTCTGTGGCAAAGGTCTGAAGCCCATAATACATATATTCTCCACAGAATTCTTTGTATCCACAAGTAGAATGTTCGTTGTCAAACCAATATCGATAACTACAATCTTGCTTTTCTGCCACAGTTACTGTCACAGAAGAAGGAGTTGTATATGTGGTTTCAGTTGCTTCATTAACTTTCTTTCCATAAACATATCCTCTGTATGTATAGGTGCCTGCTTTGCTTTCTGTGAAGGTCCATGTTTTGCTAAAGCTGGTGCCGTCTGCATAGTCAGAATGCCAGCTTCCTTGGTAATATGCCCAAAGTTTTGTCAATCCATTGTCGTCTTGGCCTGTTACAGTGAGCTCTATGTTTTCTCCTACATTGACCTCTGTTTTGTTTACAGAAAGGGTGCCGGAGACTGGGTCTTCTTTTTCTGCGGAAACAATGCTGAAATAGTCATCGCTTCGGTCTCCAATTGCTCCATGATAATCAGTATCATAAGTTCCCCACGAAGCCGCAACCTGAATTTTATAAGAAGCGCTCGAATCTTGACTAGAATTCAAGGCTGAATAAACACGCTCAAA
>CAZWYU010000042.1:0-22979 GCA_964638595.1 uncultured Candidatus Saccharibacteria bacterium | reverse complement strand
AAAAGATAATTTGATAATAAACCCCCTTCTTAATCCTCCCCCTTAGAAAGGGGGAGGAAAGAAAACAAAAACAAAAGTCCTCCCCCTCTTTGAGGGGGAGGAGACAGGTGGGGGAGATAATTAGAAATTTTAGAACTATGGGTAGTAGACATTTATCAAGAAGCATAGCAATGCAAACTCTCTATGAGTGGGATTTTCTAAACCAAAAAAAAGATTTAGACGAGCTATTAGAAAAAAATATTAAAGAACTTGGTCCTGATTTAGAAGATTCTAATTTTGTTAAAGACTTGGCAAGGGGAGTAAAGCAAGAAATTCGGAAAATAGATAAAATTATCGAAAAAGCTGCGCCAGATTGGCCATTAGAGCAGATTAACATAGTTGATAGAAATGTTTTAAGGATTGGCTTATATGAGTTGCTTTATGCCAATAAAGACGAAGTGCCGCCCAAAGTAGCTATTAACGAGGCAATAGAGCTGGCTAAAATGTTTGGGGGAGATTCTTCCGGTCGCTTTATTAACGGAGTTTTGGGTACTGTTTATAAGGAACTACAAAAACAAGGTAAATAATATGATTAATTTTAACGAATTAGAAAATGATTTAGGCATTAAGTTCAAAAATGAAGATCTTTTAGCAAGGGCTTTCTGCCATCGTTCATATATTAACGAGAATCATAATTTTAAGGGTAATCACAACGAGAGACTCGAATTTTTAGGAGATGCAGTCTTGGAAATTATTGTTAGCGATGAACTTTTCCATAATTTTCCCGATAAGAAAGAGGGATTTTTGACTAGTTTAAGAGCGGCTTTAGTTAATAGTAAGATGCTCTATAAGGTAGCAAAGGAGCTTGATTTTTCAAAATTTCTTTTGTTATCTAAAGGAGAAAGCAAGGAGAAGGGAAAGGCTAGACGGGAGATATTAGCTAATACAATGGAGGCTTTTATTGGCGCTCTTTATTTAGACCAAGGGTTAGAGCCCTGCAGGGCTTTTATTCTTAAATATTTGATGAATAGAGTTGAAACAATAATGGAAAACCAAGAATTTATTGATGCTAAAAGTAAATTTCAGGAAGTTGCTCAAGAAAAAGAAAAAATCACTCCCAGATACGAAGTTTTAAAAGAATGGGGTCCTGACCATTCTAAAACCTTTATCGCCGGAGTTTTTTTAGGAGACAATCTTAT
Source organism: uncultured Candidatus Saccharibacteria bacterium (assembly GCA_964638595.1). Taxonomy (GTDB): domain Bacteria; phylum Patescibacteriota; class Minisyncoccia; order Minisyncoccales; family PEYH01; genus CAZWQR01. The sequence goes on along the minus strand of CAZWYU010000042.1, from coordinate 21,801 downwards.
AGCTAAAGGAGAAGGACGTTCTAAACAAGAGGCAGAAGAAGATGCTGCCCAAAAAGCTTTAAAAAAAAATCAATAATATGTTAAAAATTAGATTATTAAGAGTAGGCAGAAAACATCAGCCTTCTTACAAAATTGTAGTAGTTGACGGAAGAAGAGCACCTAAGAGCGGCAAGTTTGTAGAACAGCTCGGTTTTTATAATCCTATCACTAAAGAAAAAAGTTTTAAGAAAGAGAAAATTGAATATTGGATATCCAATGGGGCCCAACCCTCTGATACCCTATATAATCTTTTAATAACAGAGGGTATTTTGAAGGGAAAAAAGAGAAAGGCCTATTCTATTAAAAATAAAGGCAAAGAGGAGGTTTCTAAAGAAGAACCCAAAAAAGAGGAAGAGTCTAAGAAAGAAGAAGAACCCAAGAAATCTGACCACAATGTTTCACATAGCGATGCAGGCGGAGAAGAAGAGCCTCCCAAAAAGGAAATTAATAAGGAGGAAACAATAAACAAAGAACTTGGTGAAGAAATTAAAGAAGCAGAACAAAAAGAAAATAAAGTTAAAGACCAAAAAGAAGAACAGCCTATAAAAGAAGCAAAAAAAGATCAAAAAAATGAAGACTCCGGAGTCAAAAAATAAAAGCAAAGATAAGGCACTTTGTGCTTATCCTTATTAGGCACAAACTTTTTAAAAATTGTAAATTGAGAATTATTTTAACTCTATCTTGACATCTTTTTTAAAAAGGTTAAAATAATATTACTGATTAGAAAGGTCGTAATATAATGTAAGTTAAAAGATTATGGCTGAAAAGAATACAGAACAGGATTTTCTTGAGTATGTAGTTAAAACATTAGTTGACCATCCAGAAGATGTAAAAATTGAAAGAAATGTTGACGAAATGGGCGTATTATTGACTTTAAACCTTCATAGAGAAGATATGGGGCAGATTATTGGCAGACAGGGTTCAACTGTTAGAGCTATTAGAACTCTGCTTCGTATTATTGGTTTAAAGAATCATGCCCGCGTTAATTTGAAGATTGAAGAGCCGGAAGGTTCTACTGGTGGTCGCATGTCCTCTTCTCAAGAAAAAGAGAGCGAAGGGAAACTTGAAGACTTAAAACTTTAAGACCTTAAGTTTAAAAAAACAAAAAGTCGTGCTAATATTGTTTTAGTACGACTTTTTGATTTTTATATTCCTATCGGTATTTAATAGTAACTAGAAAAACCCCCTCCTGTATCCTCCCCCTTAGAAAGGGGGAGGAAAAGAATACAACACATAATCTTTCCCCTTAGAAAGGGTGAGGAAAGGAATACATATAATCCTCTCTCTTAGAAAGGGGGAGGAAAGGAATACATATAATCCTCCCCCTCTTTGAGGGGGAGGATATACCCCCTCTTTTTTAAAAAAAGAGGGGGTATAGGAGGGGGAGGAAATTAAAGAATTAAAAATTTTAAGACAATATGCTCCAATTTGATATTATTACAATTTTTCCCGAAATATTTGACTCTTATTTTAAAGAGAGTATTTTAAAACGGGCTCAAGAAAAAAAAATAATAAAGATAAAAATTCACAATTTAAGAGATTATACAAAAGACAAACACAAAACAGTAGATGATAGACCTTATGGTGGGGGAGCTGGAATGATTATGAAAGTTGATGTTATTTATAGGGCGGTTCTTAATATAATTGATAAAAGAATAGAAAAAAGAGATAGAAGAATTATTCTTTTTTCTGCTAAAGGTAAAAAGTTTGAACAGAAAAAAGCCCAAAAACTTAAAAAGTATAAACAGATTATCTTAATTTGTGGCCGTTATGAGGGCGTGGACGAGAGAGTTGCTAAGTATATAGCAGATGAAGAACTTTCTATAGGCGACTATGTTTTGACTGGCGGAGAACTGCCAGCAATGGTTGTTTTAGATGCAACAGCTCGCCTAATGCCTGGAGTTATTAAAGAAGATTCACTGAAAGAGGAAAGCTTTAATTCCAAAATTAAAAATTCAAAACTTGAGATTCAAAAAGAGTATCCTCAATATACCAGACCAGAGATTTTTGAGCCCAAAAAATTTGTTAAGAATTGGAAAGCTTACCCGTCTAACTTTTGTAAAACAAAAACTTGGCGGGTACCTAGAGTTTTGCTTTCTGGCCACCATAAGAATATTAAGGATTGGCAGAACAAGCACTCAAAAAAACTTGAAAAATAGCAGATTATTTGTTATTATATCTGTTATAGGGTAGGTGGCGGAGTGGACTAACGCACGAGACTGTAAATCTCGCGGCTTCTAGCCTTCGGGGGTTCGAATCCCTCCCTGCCCACAGCTTGCCAGGATAGCTCAGCTGGCAGAGCATTCCCATGGTAAGGGAAAGGTCGCGAGTTCAAATCTCGCTCCTGGCTCCACTAGTTTATAAAAATAGCAACAAGATAATGAATAATTATTTAAGCAAAACTGAAAAAAAAGCTATTCAAGAATTTAAGGAAAAAATAACCCGCTACTTTAATGAGGAGATTTTAGAATTAAAACTTTTTGGTTCAAAGGCTAGAGGTGATTCGAGAGAGGATTCCGATATTGATATATTAATTGTTTTAAAATCTTACTCTAGAAAAAAGGAAAATTATATAATAGATTTAGCTGTTAAACTCCTTTTCAAATATAGAGTAGATATTTCACCTCATATTTATTCAGAAAAACAGTTTTTACAGTATAAAAAAATCCCGAGTATATTTTTGCAAATCATTGAAAGAGAAGCAATTCTACTATGAAAGATAACGATTATATCAATCTAAATATTTCTGAAGAAATTATAAAAGTATATCTTGACTCGGCCAAAGATAGGATTGAGTCAGCCAAGATTTTGTTAGAAGAAGGACAATTTCGTGATGCTGTTTCAAGAAGTTATTATGCATTTCTAGATTCAGCAAGGGCGGCCTTATTGACCAAAAAGAAGACTGCTAAGACTCATGCTGGTGTTTTAACTCTTTTTGGGTTAGAATTTGGGAAAACAAAAAAGGTACCCATTGAGATTATAAGGTTATATCATAAGGTTCAAAAAGCTAGAGAAGAAGCAGACTATGAACTATTGAGAAACTTTTCTAAGGAAGAAACAGAAGAAATAATCGAAATGGCAGAGAAATTTGTAAATTTTATAGAGAAAGAATTAATAAAAGGTTAATTATAGACAAATAATGTCTACCCCTCCCAGAATTTAGGGGTAGTCAGCAAGCAGTCCGCTTCGCGCAACAAGGAGTGCGGCTATTCGCCGCTCGCAGACTGCGATATTAATCCATTATTAAAAATTAAATGAAATTGATAGCATAAGCGATAGCTAAATTTGAGCGGGGTGCTCATATTTGTAACTACTCGCTATGCTCGTAAACAAATATGGCAAAGAAAAAGAAAAATTTTGTAAAACTTAGGTGCCAAGAGTGCAAACATATTAACTATGACATCCATAAATCTCACAGTGCTACCGTTGAGGGCATTAAGTTAGAGTTGAAAAAATATTGCCCTAAGTGTAAAAAGCATACTATCCATAAAGAGGTTAAAAAATAGGCCCGTAGCTCAATTCGGCAGAGCATTTGTCTCCAAAACAAAAGGTTCCGTGTTCGAGTCACGGCGGGCCTGCAAAAGAAACTGCAAGTTTTTTTGTTGGTTTTTTGATGTATAAAATAATATTTTGAATTTAATATGAAAATTAAAATTTTTAAAGGACTTTTTATAATTTTATTAGTAATAGTTATTGCTATTATAATTTTCCTTTTAATTATCTCAAAAGATCAAAAGAATAATTTTGATCTATTTACTGTAGAAAAAGGAACTATCCAAACTAAAATAGAAGAAACCGGAATATTGAGAAAAGGAGAACGCATTAATTTAAGTTTTAAAAGTGCAGGCAGAATAGAAAAGCTCTATGCAAAGGCAGGGGATAGTATTAGTCAGGATGATCTTTTAGCAGAGATAGATAGTTCAGCAGCATATCATCAATTTAAACAAGCTGAAGCAAACTTAGATTTAGCAAAGGCAGAATTTGAAAAATTGCTAGCAGGTGCTAGTGAGGAAGAAATACAAGTAGCTAAAACTCAACTTCAAAACGCTGAAAATAATCTGAAAAATAAACAAAAAGATTTAAAGAATGTTGAAATAAACGCTGAGCAAGACTTGGCTTCAGCTTATAAAGATGCCTATAGCAGTTTAGATGATACTTACCTTGATTTATATAATGCCTATTTAGTAATTGATTCTATCCAGCGCTCTTATTTTATTGATAATGATTATGACTCAGTAGATGTAAAAGATAGAAAGAACCAATTAAATTCTAGTTTAGCTGAAATGGAAAGTTATTTAGATCTATTAGAAACAGAATTAGTTTATGGTGACTTAGACAACGCATTGGAAGTCTTTGAGCAAGAGCTATCTTCAGCTAAAAGTCATTTTTCTGCGATAAAATCTATTACTGAAAAACCTAATTGGAGGGGAGTTGTCTCTGCGAGCGATAAAACTTTAATTGATACCAATAGAAGTTATGTTGTTACTGCTTATTCTGAAATAATAGATGCCAAGCAGGATATTAATAATACAAAAATTAGTAACCAAACTAGTATAGATACCGCTGAAAATGCCATTCTTACAGCGGAAGATAATTTACAATCAGCTCAAGATAATTTAGATCTAGTTTTATCAGGTCCGACAAAAGAAGAAAAAGATCTCTATCAAGCTAAAATTGCTAGTGCTCAAGCCGAAGTTGACAGATTAAGGCAATTATTAACAGATACTAAACTTAGAAGTCCTCTTAATGGAGAAATTATAGAAATTCACAAATATGTAGGAGAAGTAATTCAACCAAGTAATCCTGTTATTAGTTTCTTGCCTGATGAAGAATTGAATATAGAAGTAGATATTTATGAAGAAGATATTGTCAATATAGATGTTGGCGATAGAGTAGAAATAGATTTGATTGCTTTTCCTGACGAAGAATTTTTGGGTACAGTTACCTTTATAGATCCAGCAGAGAAACTTATTGACCAGGTTGTTTATTACGAAATCAAGATTAGTCTTGATAAAATAACTAATAGGATGAAGCCTGGAATGAGCGCAGATGTTGCCATAATAGCTGAACAAAAAAATAATGTTTTGAAAATTCCAGACGATGCTTTAATTTTTGAAGATAATAAAAACTTTGTAGAGGTTTATAAAGATAATTGCGGCATAGAAAAAAGGGAAGTAGAAATTGGTTTAGAGGGGACAGATAGTTATATAGAAATAATTTCTGGCTTAGAAGAAGGAGAAAAAGCAATAATTCAATAATATGGAACAAAAATCAGTTGTTGAATTAAAAAATGTTTGGAAGACATATCGTTTAGGTAAAGTTGAGGTTTACGCCCTTAAGGGGGTTGATGTGGAGGTCTTCAGAGGAAATTTTATGACCATAATGGGTCCCTCTGGTTCTGGAAAATCAACCCTTCTAAATATGATTGGCTGTTTGGATGTTCCTGACAAAGGAAAGGTTTTTTTGTCTGGACAAGACGCTAGCCAGTTAGCAGAAAATCAATTAGCTCAAATAAGAGGCAAAAAAATCGGTTTTATATTCCAACAATTTAATCTTTTGCACCACTTAACAGCATTGGAAAATGTAATGTTGCCAATGGTTTTTCAGGGTTCGCCTTTGATTGAAAGAGAACAAAGAGGCAAATATCTTTTAGCTTTGGTAGATTTAGCAGAAAGAATGAATCACTTGCCCTCTGAGCTTTCTGGAGGGCAGAGGCAAAGAGTAGCTATTGCTAGGGCTTTTGCCAATAGTCCTGAATTTGTTATAGCTGACGAACCGACGGGGAATTTAGATTCAACCTCTGGTAAAATAGTAATGGACTTATTGGTTAAATTTCACAAAGAAGAAAAAGGAACCATAGTTGTTGTTACTCATGATCCTTTAATTGCTAGATATAGTGAAAATATTTTGCACATAAAGGATGGAAAAATTATTCACAACCATTTTCAAAAAGAAAACGTTTTATGGGAAGCTAATAATTCTTAATTTTTTATGCATCAATTTAAAGAATATTTTAAAATTGCTATAAGAAACCTTCGGACTAGGCGCCTTAGAAGTTGGCTTACTATTTTGGGTATAGTTATTGGCATTTTTTTAGTCATTGCTCTAATTTCTTTAAGTACTGGATTAAAAAATTCTATTATGAAGCAATTAAATGCTCTAGGAAGTGATGTTTTGTTAGTGATGCCCGGAGCTATAGATAATCCAATGATGACTTTTGGCGGGGGTCAAAAACTAAGTAGGGAAGACGTTAGAGCAGTTAAAGAGGTGAGAAATGTAGAAATTGCCTTGCCAACTGACCAGAAAGCTCAATTTGTTAGATTCAATAATGTTCAAAAATCTATTTTTTTAGTGGGTATGCCTTGGGACGAAGGCCATGATTTTTTAACTAATTTTCAAGGATGGGAGCTTGAAGAAGGAAGGTGGCTAAGAAGCAATAAAAGAGAAGTTATAATTGGTAGTTTAATTGCTGGCGAAGATTTTTTTGGCAAAAGAGTTAAGGCAGGAGATAAGATAGTAATTAATGGAAGAGATTTTTTAGTAGCTGGCATTATGAAATCTTTGGGTAATAGGGGCGATGATACCTCTATATATATTGATTGGCCAATATATCAAGAGATTACTGGGGAAAGAGATGGTGGCGCTTTTGCTATTATGGTTAAACCTAAAGAAGGAGTAGATCCCGATGATTTAGCCGAAGAGCTTACTCGGGAGTTAGATGAAGTTAGAAAAAGAAAAAGAGGACAAGATGTTTCTGATTTTTCGGTTATTACATCTGACAAAATGAGTTCTATTGCAGGAGGCATCACTGGCGTTATTCAGACAGCAGTAATGGTTTTTGCTTTGATTTCAATAATAGTAGGAGGCATAGGCATTACAAATACGATGTACACTGCCGTAAGGGAAAGGACTAGAGAAATCGGAGTATTAAAAGCCGTTGGCGCTACCAACAAAGCAGTTATTATTATATTCTTAATAGAATCAGGAATAATAGGCTTAATTGGCGGGGCAGGCGGAGTAACTCTTGGTTTGCTTATAGCTAAAATTTTAGAATATTACAGCCAAGGAAATACTGCTTTTGCTTTAGAAGCTTATATGCCTTTTTCTCTAATAATGTTTGGACTTTTCTTTTCTTTCATAATAGGTTGTTTGGCAGGTTTCTTGCCGGCTCGCCGAGCAGCTAAACTAAAACCAACAGAAGCTCTAAGAAGTTATGAATAAAAATTTATATAACATATAGAAAAATCGTAAATCGTGAATCATAAATCGCAATTTGTTAATTCGTTAATCCGTTAATTTGTAACTGAAAAAGGGCACGTTGTGCTTAGCCCGGGTAAGCACAAGCTCAACTAGTATATAATTATTAATTATTAATTTGTGTCTTTGATAGAAAGTCTAATTAAGGATGGATGGTTAAAATCTCCAGAAATAATAGAAGCTTTTAAGAATATTAAAAGAGAGGATTTTGTTATTCAAAAAGAATTGGCTGATTATAACACCGCTTTGCCAATTGGCTATGGGCAAACTATTTCTCAACCCCTAGTTGTCTCTTTTATGGTAGAAAAATTAAAACCGCAACAAGGGGATAAAATTTTAGATATTGGTTCTGGTTCTGGTTGGACTACGGCTATTCTGGCTTATTTAGTAGGAAATAAAGGCAGGATTATTGCCTTAGAAATTATTCCAGAGTTAAAAAAATTTGGAGAAAAGAATGTTTCCAAATATAATTTTATTAATAAGGGTATAGCCGAGTTTATTTTAGGAGATGGGAGCCAAGGTTATAAAGAAGAATCTCCTTATGATAGAATTCTTTGTTCAGCTGAAGCCAGATATTTGCCTCAAGCATTAAAAGAACAATTAAAAGTAGGAGGCACAGTAGTTATACCCATTGGGGCTTCAATATTTATTTTTGAAAAGATTACAGAAAACAAATTTGAAGAAAAATCATATCCGGGCTTTGCATTTGTTCCTTTAATAAATAAAGAAAAAGATGATTAAAAAAGCTATAATATTTTTTCTAATTTTTGTTTTGACTATTGTTTTTTTGATTCGTTTTGAGCTTTATTCTCCAATTTCTTTAAGCGCAGAAGAACAACTTTTTAAAATTAAGCCGGGGCAAGGGCTTCAAGAAATAGCTTCCAATCTTAAAAAGCAAGGATTTGTCAGGAGCGATATTTTTTTTAGCATATATGTTTATCTTCAAGGCAATGAGTCAAAAATTAAAGCAGGGGATTATTCAATTTCCAAGTCTATGTCAGCTAAGGAAATTATTGATAAACTGATTAGAGGAAAAACTATCGGTTTTAAAATTACAATTATTGAAGGATGGGATATAAAAGATATTGCCCAATACTTGTCAGATTTAAAAATCTGTGACAAAGAAGAATTTTTGGAAATTGCCAAAGACTATGAAGGTTATTTATTTCCAGATACTTATCAAATGACAAGCGCTATGTCTGCTTTAGACATAGTTGAAATGATGAGAGCTAATTTTGATAAAAAAATTAGCGAAGATTTAAGAGTTGAAATAGAGGAGCAAAAAAAACGACTTTCGGATATAATAATAATGGCATCTATTATAGAAAAGGAGGTTCAAACATTTGAAGATAAAAAATTAGTTTCTAATGTTTTATGGAAAAGAATTGGGGCTAATATGCCATTGCAGTCTTGTGCCACTATTGCTTATATTACCGGCAAGCATACGGTTAAGATTTCAGTAGAAGAAACCCAGATTGATTCTCCTTATAACACCTATAAATATATTGGGTTGCCAATAGGGCCTATTTGCAACCCTTCTCTAGACAGCATTAAAGCATCTATCTTTCCTAAAGAAAATCCTTATTGGTATTATTTATCTACTCCAGAGGGAGAAACAATATTTAGCAAAACTTTTAAAGAACACAATATAGCTAAGGCCAAATATTTGAAATAATATGAACAAAATTGCTTTTATCATTGCTTTTAAAAATTTTAGAGATGAAGAATATTTTATTCCTAAAGAAATATTTGAGAAAAATAATTTTGCTGTTGACACTATAAGTTCTGAAAAGGGTATAGCGTTTGGTGGAGATGGGGGAGAAGCAGAAGTTCAATATTCTTTTGATGATTTTGAAATTGCTGATTATAGCGCCTTAGTTCTTGCCGGCGGTCCGGGCGCCTACAAGCTAATTGAAAATGAGAAACTTTTAAAAATTATTCAAAACGCAAAAAAGCAAGGTAAACTAATAGCAGCTATTTGCATAGCTCCAACTATTTTAGCTAGAGCCGGTGTTTTACAAGGTAAGAAAGCAACGGTTTGGTCTTCCCCAATGGATAAAAGTCCTATTAAGATATTGAAAGACAATGGGGCAGAGTATGTAGATAGGCCCGTGGTAGAAGATAGATTGGTTATTACAGCTAATGGGCCTCAAGCGGCAGAGAAGTTTGCTATAACAATTATTAATGTTTTAAACTAAAGCAAATTGTGGATAACTCCTTGACAGGTTTATTAGTGGTGAGCTATAATAAAATTAGTAAATTGAGCCCCAGTATATTGGGGAAAACACAAGCCTGCAATATGGGAGGATACCATGTCTAGAACAAGAGCGTCTCCTAGAGGAATACTAGGCAATCGGCGTTTTGTGAGCCTTGCCCCCGTCGCCTAGATCCGGGTTTGCCAGTCTAGTCGACGAATATTACAAGGCGTGGAGCGGCTTAAGCCGCGCAAAATAAATATGATGCAGGTGTTGAAGCGGGAGTTTATTTTTAGTTAACTCCCGCATAGTTATTTTATAAAACAAGCTTTTAAAATCAATTACTTGACAAATTTTTTTAAAAAGATATACTTATAACAGCAATCACAGACAGCAGGTTCATCCTCCCAAATTTTGCAAGCAAAACTTATGAGGACAAATAAATCCTGCCGAGATTAGTCTAATTCTGCGCTTGCGCAGATTTTTAATTATTTGCTTGAAAAAAGTAATAATTAACCCCGCTTTAATTTTTCTAAATAGAAAATAATGTGGCCCATATTAAGTGTAATCATATTAATTTTAACAATCCACTTGTGATGAATAGCTACATTTCTTAGTTGGTAAAAGTGGGTTGTTGTAGAATATTTTGCAAAATTAATGTGTGGATAAATCATTTATTATGTCTTTAACAAGAGAACAAAAAAAAGAATCGCTCGAAGCTATTAAAGAATCGTTGAAAAAACAGAATATTTTAATTTTTGCTAATTTTTCAGGTTTAGATGTAGTTTCTATAAATGAATTTAGAAAACAATTAAAAAAGATAGGCGCTAAAGTAATGGTTGCAAAAAAAAGCTTAACTAAGATAGCTTTTAAGGAACTATCCATTGATTTGCCAAAAGAGGCATTAGAGAAAGAATTAGCTCTAATTTTTGGATTTGAAGAACAGATTGCGGTAGCTAAAGAAGCTTATAACTTTGCTAACAATAATGAAGCTTTAATACTCAAGGGCGGTTATTTAAAAGAAAATGAGAAGTTTGATTTTTTAAATGTTCAAGAACTTATTGAATTTGCAAAATTACCTTCAAGACAAGAGCTTTATAGCAAATTATTAGGAACAATTTCTGCTCCCTTGTCAAATTTTGTTAATGTTCAAAAGGAAAATATCAAAGGTCTATTTTATGCCCTTGGGGCAATTTTAGAAAAAAATAATTAATTAAATTTATGTCAGAAGAAAAAAAATCCTCCTCCGCTAAAACTACGGAGGACAAGAAGAAAGAGGAAGAAGTTGAAATTCCCAAAAAGTTTGAGAAATTAGTTAAAGAAATTGAAGAAATGAAGGTTGTTGACTTGTCTGAATTAGTTAAGGTTTTAGAAAAGAAATTTGGTGTTTCTGCACAAGCTCCGGTTATAGCCTCTATGCCAACAGCCACTGCTGGAGGAGCAGAAGCGAGTTCAGAAGAGAAAGCTGAATATGATATTATCTTAAAATCAGTAGGTGACAAAAAAATTGATGTTATTAAAGCGGTAAGAGACGCTACTAGCAAGGGATTGAAAGATGCTAAAGATATGGTTGATGCCGCTGCTAATGAAGAGCAGGTAGTCAAAGAGAAAGTTAAAAAAGAAGAAGCCGAAGAGATTAAAAAGAAATTTGAAGTAGCTGGTGCTACAATAGAGTTAAAATAAAAGAAACCAAACAAAAAAGGCCATTAAAAGGCCTTTTTTGTTTTTATTTATAAATAAAATAACAAAGAAGAAGAATAAAAACAAAGGCAATAATTAGGAAGAGCTTTTTTCTGATTTTTATGTTCGGCAAAAAATATTTTAATATATGTTTTTTTAAACTGTCTTTTTTGGTAATGATTAAGAACAAAATTCCACAAAAATCTCTCATTTCTTCTTTTTTTTCTTTTATTAATTTATTAATCTCTTTTTGGGTAAAAATTCCTAAATTTAAAAAATGGCTAGCGAGATAAGTTTCAAAAAAACCAGCCAAATGTTCAGTGATGATAATAATTTTGTCTTCAGGCGCTAAATTTCCTGATGCCAAATTAGAAAAATATTTTTTGTTATCATTAATCTCAAGTTCTAAATTGACTCCAATGTCTATGTATTCCTGCCCCCTTAAAAGAAGCATTCTTATTTCTCCTGATTTTGTAAAATGGATTTTGTAATCTTTTACATTTATTATTGCTAAATGTAAATTGCCCAACCAATATTGGCTATCTTGTTTTGTTATTGATTTAAGATAGTCATTGGTTTCTTTTAAAGATTCGTTCAATGCCTCTTTTGGTTCCTTGTCGCAGTTATTGTAAAATTCTTTTTTTATTTTCTCTGCTAGCTGGTTTAAGAATTTTTTATCTTTTGAAAGGAAATTTTCCAATTCTCCAACAATAAAAAGACTTCCAAGTTTTTCTTGTTCTTTTTTTTCTGGCTTAAAATAAAAACTTTTGAAATCCAAGTCCTTTTTTATTTTTGGATTCAAATGATAATCAAAAACTTTCATAATAATATATTTTAACAACTTTACTTATTAAAAGCAAAGCATTAGAATAAATTTATTAGATGATTAACTTAGCTTATTAGGGTGCTGTCTTCACATTTGTCCGCCAAAAATTTGGGCGTGTAGCTCAGTTGGCTAGAGCGCACGGTTCACATCCGTGAGGTCTGTGGTTCAAGTCCACACACGCCCACCAAAATGCCTAAATTTAGGCAAGTGAACAGAGGTCGCAGGTTCGAGTCCTGCATCGTCCACAAATAATTTAGCCGTCGGTTATAAACCGACGGCTAAATTATTTGTGGTGTTTACTGGAGGATATCAAAACTTTCTTTGAGTAAAATCTAGGTATTGATCGACTGATTGACGCAAAATTGCTTTGCAATTTTACTGACAGCTCGCCAAAAGCTTTCTAGAAAATTTTTTGTGTCATTCGTTTAGTTAATTTCCCGCCTTGTTAACTTTCAAAAAGATAATTGTATTAATAATGATTTTTATCTCTTCTCTTAATAAAACAATTGGTAGTTTTCTGTTTCGTCTGGCGAATTTCAAATTTATCTTTTGAGAAATTTTCAATATCTTGCGATAAAAAAATTTTATTGCATTTAGGTAAAGATTGACTGTTTGTGAAGAATGATTTTTGTCTTGTTTATTTAATAAAAACTACTTTATATTTTCTTCGTTTATTTTTTCTAAATTATTTTTTTTAAAATCAAAATATTCTTTTAAACAACCAAGGTGGACCTTTATAGTTTTGAACTATAATTTTTTAGCTTTAATTTCTTCCTTGTTCGTTCCAAATATTTTTATTGTATAATTTTATAAAAATTGATAAACTAAAATCGATTAAGCAATTGTTAGTGATTCCGTCAATAATTATATATTAAGTTTGTATAGTATAAAAAAATCGATATCATATATTTAATTCGTCTAAAAACGAGTTATCGGAAATTTTTTGCCTTCTATACTCAAGATGAATTCAAAAATCTGATTAAGTCTTGTAATTTTAAAATTGTTAAAGTCTTGATTGATGAGGAAAAAGATACTTGGATAAATGTTTTTGCGACTAGAGAATAGGTGGCGACCCCTACGCAATTTGTTCCCTTTCACTTCGTACTACGCTGCGCTCTTACTCCATTTTATTCCATTTGGGACGCATAACAGGGCTTAAACGGAAAATGTCTCAGCTCGCATTTTTCCCAAATCGCTCCCGTTGGTCGCAACTTCGTTTAAGCCCGATGTTAGGCAAAATATTTGGTTACAAAATTATTTACATACAATGAAACCTTAGAATAACATGCAAGAAATTTTTATTTTCATAATTGGCTTGGTGGCTGGCTCTTTAGGGGCTTCCGTTGGAGGAGGAGGTTTTTTATCAATTCCTCTTTTTATTATTATTGGATTTACACCACAGGCATCGATTGCTTTAAACAAAGTTGGTGATATTGGAACCTTTTTTTCAGCCACAAGCAAATATTGGAAATCTGAGAAAATTGATTGGGAATTGGCCGGCATTATTACGGTCATCTATATAGTAGGTAGTTTTATTGGAACTCAAATTATGGTTAGTCTCAACACCAATATTCTGGAAAACTTGATATTAATATCAATTATTCTAGCCTTTCCTTTGCTGTTTACTAAGAAAATGGGTCTTGTTACATCAAAAGTGTCAAAAGCAAAGAAGATAATAGGTTTTGTGATTCTATTTCTCTTATCAATTATGGGTGCAATTGTGGGAGCTGGTGGAGCGGTTCTTAGCACGTTAGTTATGATGGTATTTTTTGGATACAAAATTGTTAGAGGTCATGCCACAACAACTCCCTCGAAGTTTTTTTCTGCTCTTATCCCTTCTGTTATTTATTATTTCCATGGTTTTGTTGAAATAGTTCCGGGGTTGATTATCTTTGCAGGTATGCTGATTGGGGGATTTTTTGGCGCAAGAACTGCCATTATAAAAGGTAACCGTTGGGTTAAAACTTTATATACAATGGTGACAGTCGCGCTGGTAATAAAAATGTTATTTTTTTAATCTCTCATCATTTAATCCAAAACACTTTTATTACCAAATATATTGCCTAGTATGGTATATACGGTTTCGCTTCGCTTGACCATATTGCTCTCTGCGGTCGCAAATTCATTTAAGCCCGATGTTATGTTCAGAATTTTTAAGATTATAAGGACCTTTCGCTTTGCTCAAGAACCTTGATTCGCCAATGTATAAACATATAATCTTGAATTAAGAACCTGCTCGTTTTACTTGCAGAACCTTGAAATTGAATTTTCATATATTATAATTAAATTAAGGTAATTCAATTATAAGAACCTCTCGTCGTTCCGCTCGAGAACCTTGCTTTGTTTTAAGGAATAATCATATAATCTTGAATTAAGAATTAAGAATTTAGAATTTAGAATTTTGAATGAATTCTAAATGTATTAATTTTAAAACAAGGAAGGAGACAAGGGAAGAATAAAGAATCATGAATTAAGAATCACGGATTATGAATTATGAATCAGGAATTAAAAAGTGTAAATCGTGAATCGTTAATTGTTAATCGCAATTCGTTAATTCGTTAATCCGTTAATTTGTAACTGAAAAAGGGCACGTTGTGCTTAGGGGCCCGCGAGCTGTCAGTAAAATTGCAAAGCAATTTTGCGTCAATCAGTCGATCAATATCTAGATTTTACTCAAAGAAAGTTTTGATATCCTCCAGTAAGCACCACAAATGATTTAGCCGTCGGTTATAAACCGACGGCTTTTGAATGTGTGAAAATTAATGAGAACCTGGACGATTCATATGGGAAATCTTTCTAGTATTGTTTTTGTAATATGGCTTCTCCTTTCTTTTTTCTGTTTTCTCATTAGAATCATCATCTACCGTTTCTTCTTCTTTCATTCTCTTTTGTTCTAAACATTTATAGAGCGCTGTTCTTATTTTGTCCACAATTATCCTCCTTTAGTAGTTTTTTTGTTTAGTAAAACTACTTAAAGGGGAGGGGAATTTTCATTTTGCACATTTATACCTCCTTTATGATTGCTATTATAATCTATTTTATTTTTTATTCAAGTCTTATATCTATATTATTGTTCTAAATTATGCGTTCCCCCTCCTTTTTTCCCCTTTTCCTTTCCTTCCCCTTTCTAAGGGTAAGGAGATAGGTGGGAGATTTGTTTTTCCCTTTCTCTAAGGGAGGAGGATTACCCCCACTCTTTTTTAAAAAAAAGGGGGGGTAAAAAAAGAAGTTTCTATTTGTGTTTCTCCCGGGAGAGCAAAAATCCACAAATGATTTAGCCGCCGTCTTAAAGACGGCGGCTTTTTTATGCAAAGGAACTTATGCTAATGCGGATAATGCGAATATCGTTTATTTAGGTAAATAGTGGAGGGGGAACTGTTCATTTCCTTGAATTCCACTTTTATGTTGATGCCGACCTCTTCAAGATGTTTGATTAAAGAGTGGGTTCTGTCTTTTATTTTTTTTCTCTCTGTAGTGTGTTCCGGGTAAACTATGTGAATTTCTTTTGGAATTTCTAGGCTTGAGCCATTTATTCTTGGATTTACCCCGATAGTCTGGAATAGTTTAGATAGCCACCTTTTTTCTTTTTCGTCGCGAAAATCAATTCTTTCTGGTCCTCTGATTATTACTTCCATCATACCCCCTTTATTTTTAGATTTTTAGATTTTTAATTTTTTAAATAAGAGAGGTGGACTTTTGTTATATCGCAAACTAACCTCCTTTAAATGTGCAATAAATTTATTATAACCAATTTTTATTTTTTTGCAAGTTTATCATTTATGCTTATTTAAAATAAGCGCTAAGAGACAAAAATAAGAACAAATTCTTGATTTATTTTATTATTAGGGAGTAGAATAAAAAGAGCACTTATTTTTTGTAATACGAATAGATAATAAAAGGAGGGAAATGATGGAGACAAAACTGACAAGCATTTGTTCGAAAACAGGCAAAATTTGTTTTGTTTTAGAACCTAAATTTGAATTAGAGAGTTTTAGAATTTATGACCAATTAATAGAACATTTTCAAGAGCTTAACATCTGTCTTAGTCTTAATGGCATAGAATTTTCAATACAGCGCTTAATTAATTCTGGTAATATGAATAAGAAAGACCTTCTAATTCTTAAACAGGATTTAATTAGGCAAAGGTATTTTTTGCCAGAGAAACTATATAAGGGGATAGAAAACTTTCTTAGATTTGAACCCAAAAAAGAGACGATTGGCTTTATAAAAAAGAAAAGACAGAGCAGTTAGCAAAACATATCTGCTCTGTTTTTTTAATTCACAGCTTTTAGTTATTAAAATTATTTAGATTTGGTATAATAAAATAATGAATCAAAGTATGCTAGTTCAATATTTCAGTTGGCATTTTTTAGATGTACCGAGAGAGCTTTTAAAAGCTTGGAAGAATTATATTCGCTTTTTTTTACATTTTTTTTCCTTACCAATCCTTTTAAAATCTCTCTTTTCACCTTGGCATGGCATTACTTGGTCTTATGGTCGAGGTTTTAGTTTTTCCAGATATGCCGAAACCATTATATCCAATGGCTTTTCACGAGCTATTGGTTTTTTTCTTCGTTTATTTCTCATTGTTTTTGGTTTGGTTTTAGAATTAGCAGTTTTAATTATGGGGTTTCTTATTCTTATTATTTGGTTTTTACTTCCTTTGATTATTATTTTTCTTTTTATTTTTGGTATTAGGCTATTATTCTAATGTTTAACTTTGATTTACAAAAAACATCTATTTATAAAGCGGTAAAATTTGAGAACAGTTTATTATTTATTTTAATAAAAGTTTTTAAGTTTGTTTTTCTTGGACTTGCTTTATTTTTTGGCATTATCTCTGTTTTAAGCACTTTATTAATTATCGGAAAAGGAGGAGAAAAATTTTCTCTTGGTTTTTCTATGATTTTTATCGCTTTTTTTGCAATAGTTTTTTTAATTGAAGCTTTTTCTAATTATAAACTCAAAAATCCGGTTTTGCCCGAACTAAATGAAATGACCAATTTAGCAGAATTTTTAGATTATCAAACAGCTAAAGCTTTAGCTAAAACAATATATTTTTCTAAAAGGAAGGGTATCTTTCCAATAGCACCGACTGTTTTTTTGTATTTTCTTTTGAGAGAAAACCCGGAGTTGAATTTTATTCTTAAACGTTTGCTTTTGAATATTGAAACTATAAAAAGTAAGATGGAAGAATATTTTTTTCCTAAACATTTCAACGATAATTTAAGCGAAGGTATTTATTCCGAAAGTTTTAGAGATAGTATTTTAGAAGCTTTGAAACTTGCCCAAAAGAAACATCATAAAAAAATTGAAATAGGCGATATGCTTGTAGCTTTAACCGCAAGAGAGCCAATAACAGCTAGTTTTTTGTTAGAGGCAGATTTAAGACCAGAAGATGTTGAAAATGTTATTCTTTGGTGGGAAATAAATCAAGAGAAAAGAAAAAAGGAGAAAAGATTTTGGGATTATGAAAATTTATCTAAAAAATCCAGCTTGGGTAGCGGTTGGGCGGCCGGTTATACTCTAACTTTAGATAAATATTCTAAAGAATGGCAAAGAGAAGTTGTTTTTTTAAGTTTAAAAGAAATTATCGGTTATCAGGACGAGATAGAGCAAGTAGAAAGAGTTTTATCTAGTCCTAATATAAACAATGTTTTGCTCATAGGAGAGCCCGGAGTAGGAATGAACAATATACTAAAGGCAGTGGCGATTAAGAGTTCTCAAGGTTTGAGTTCCCCCCAAGTTAATTATAGAAGAGTGGTAGAGCTAAAATTGCCTCAAATGCTGGCGCAACTAAAAAGCGTAGAAGAAGTAGAGGAAAACCTAGAAAAGATATTTAAAGAAGTTAAAGAGGCCGGCAATGTTATTTTAATAATTAATGACTTTCATAATTTTGTTTTAAGACAAGCTGCTCCCGGAACCATAGATATTAGCGGTTTAATTGCTTCTTATTTAGAATTGCCCCAATTTCCGGTAATAGCCACTACTAGCTATATTGGTCTTCATAAGAGAATTGAAGAAAATCCTTCTATTTTAAACCTTTTTTCAAAAGTAGAAGTAAGGGAACCAACAGCTCAACAAACACTTAAGGTTTTACAAAGAGAAGTCCCTGAACTTGAAATAAAATACAGTCGTTATATTAGCTATCCGGCATTAGAACAAATAGTTTATCTATCAGAACGTTTTATTGCCAATGTACCCTTTCCTAAGAAAGCAATAGAAGTTTTGGAAGAATCAATGGTCTATTTGTCTGCCACTAAAGACCAATGGCTAATGCCAGAGCATGTCCATAAATTAATTGCCCAAAAAACAGAGATACCGGTAGGCAGAGTAGAGCAAGAAGAAAAACAAACTTTGCTTAATTTGGAAAAATTGATTCATCAAAGAATAATTAACCAAGAAGAAGCAGTTTTTGAAGTTTCTACTGCTCTGCGACGTGCTAGAGCAAGGCTTCAAGAAAGGAGAGGATTAATTGGCGGTTTTTTATTTTTGGGGCCAACAGGAGTAGGTAAAACAGAAACCTCTAAAGCTTTATCAGAAATCTATTTTGGTTCAGAAGATAAGATTATTCGTTTAGATATGTCTGAATTTCAATCTCAAGCAGATATTCCCAGATTACTTGGCAGTTCGGGAACAGAAGGTCTTTTGACTACTCCGGTTAGAGAAAATCCTTTTTCTTTAGTTTTATTAGATGAAATAGAAAAAGCTCATCCTAATATTCTAAATCTTTTTTTACAGGTTTTAGACGAGGGCCATATTACCGATGGCTTAGGCAGAAAAGTTGATTTTTCAAACTCTATTGTTATTGCTACTTCTAATGCAGGATATAAACTTATTTTAGATGCTTTAAAGCAACAAGAGGATTTACAGGATGCAAAAGAAAATATTTTAGACTATTTTTTTGATAAAGGAATTTTTCGTCCAGAATTTATTAATCGTTTTGATGCGGTAGTTCTTTTTAAGCCGCTAAATAAAGAAAATCTCTTGGATATATGCCAATTAATGCTTCAAAAAATAGTTAGAGGAATGCAGGAAAAAAATATTGACTTTGTTATTACTCGAGAACTAAAGGAAAGTATAGTGGAATTGGGGTATGATATAAGGTTTGGAGCTAGAAATCTCAAGAGAACAATTCAGGACAAAGTAGAAAATTCTTTAGCAGAAGCTTTGTTAAAAGATGCAATAAAAAAGGGGGATAAAATTACTTTGACCCCTAAACAGTTTAAGGTTAAAATAATTAAACAGTTTAAATAATTAAAAAATTTATTATGGACCAAGATTTTTTAAATGAAAATAAGTCTTTTATTCCAAAGGAACCGGGAACTGATTTTCAAATTTCAGAACCCCAAAAGGGAAATAAAAAGAAAGCAATAATAGCCATAGTCGTTGCAGTTTTAATAATCCTTCTTGGTTTTACCATAGCCTTAGCCACAAAGCTTTGGAATCCTTTGTGGAACCCCTTTGCTCCCAATCCTGAATTAGTTTTGAAACAAGCTATGGAAAATATGTTTGATGTTGAATCTATGCATTCAAAAATTGAATTAGATTTGGGTTTTGATGAACCATTAGACGAAGAGTTCGGCATAGTCTCAATGGAATATATTTTAGAAAGCGACTTTAACAACTCTGATAAAGAAAATACTAAATCGCAAACAGATATAGATATGAATATATCTAGTCCAGAGGTAGAATTGCTTTTTGGTTTAAAAGTAAAAACAGTGGATGAAATTCTTTATTTTAATATAGATACCTTACCTTTTATCTTTAATGCCTATACAGCAATAATTGGTATAGACTTATCTTCTTTTCAAAACAAATGGTATAGATTTGACGCAAAAGAATTAGGAATGACAATAAAGGCTTTAGATTTTTCTTCCGAAAAAACCCTAGCATTAGAACAAGATCTAAAAAATCTTTATTTTCAAAAAGCGTTTTTAAAGGTCTTAAAAAGACTACCAGAAGAAACAATAAATAAGAAAGTAAGTTATCATTATTTATTGACGTTGGACAAAGAAAGTTTAAAACAATTTATGCTTTCTTTGCCAAAAACTTTAGAGAAACATTTTCCAGAAGGAATTTTAGAAGCAAAAGAAGAAGAACAGCAGGCAATGCTTGAAAGCATTGATAAAATGTTTGAAAAAGGAGTACCTGAATTTGAAATTTGGATAGGTAAAAAAGATAAGCTAATTTATAGAATTAATTGGCAGGATTCTTATGAGTTTGAACAGTCTGAAAAAATGGCAGTAAAGTATAGTAAGAATAGAGTAGATGTTAATTTAGGGATTGATTTTAGTAAATTTAATGAACCCGTTAATATTATTGCGCCAGAAGAATCAGAAAGTATTATTCAGGTTTTGCAAGGACTAATGTCTAGTTTTTACAGTCCTTATAATTATTCAGGTTATGATTATCCAGAAGGGGAGTTTGATGTACCTGATAGTTATTTTCCTGCTTATTGATTTATAAAGATTGAATGCGAATAAAGAAAAGCGGACATTAATGTCCGCTTTTCTTATTTTCTTATTCAAGCTATGGAATATAATTTACAGTCTATTAATTCTAATCTTGCCTTTTCAACCTGTTCTTTTTTACCTTTTAATTTTGTATTGATAAATCTCATTAAAGTTTCAATTTATTCTTTCTTTTTGATCCATTTTCTATGATTGGGGAGTCTAACTTCCCGCTATCAATGAAAAACCACTATCATCTTCTAATTAAACTACATTAAAAATTATATATGATAAGTTTAATTTCAAGGTTCTTGAGCGGAGCGAAAGGTTCTTCTTTCAAAAAATATTTTGATGTTTTATACTAAAAAGTGTAGCATAAGCGAATACATTTTGTTGACATTTGTCTTAATTTATCCTAATTTATCTTAAGAATAATATTTTTTGATATTGTTTATATTGTAGAAAATTGTTAAATATATTGAAACTCTTGACATATTTATAAAAAAATGCTACAGTTTATATTAATTAAGTAGCTGTTTCAAAAAAAGGAGAGTGATTTAAATGTTGCAAAAGACTGTTTTACTTGTAGTCTTTTTAGGCCTAGGTTTTGGTCTTTATGGCCATGGCCAAGAGGTGATCACGAGGACATCTGTTAGTCCTCCATCTAGCGAGTCGTATGTTCGTATAGATGGAGAGGACATACTCAAGGAGTTAAGGCGCTATTTTCCCGAAGTTAGGATTTGGGGAGCAGTAGATGACGTGTATGAGTCAGTCCCTGTTGGCGAGATGGAAAGGTTTTTAGAGGAGGATCTCACCAATATGATGTTTGTGGGGAGGACTTATAAGGAAAGAGAGTTTTTAGACCTGGACGACTATGCCGCTACATTGTGGGGGCATATGTCGGAAGACTATGGATGGGAAAGGGTCCCATTTGGTATTATTGGTAGAGGCAAAAAGGGATATAATATCCCTGAGAAAATACCCCTTACCAATATCTTTGTAACCAAAGAGGGGAATAGAGTTGTTTTGTATGAGATCAATCCGATGACGGATAAGATAGAAAAGATTACTTACCGTCATAGGGATGTTCTCGTCGTTATACTTTAGCAGAGGAGGGAAGAGAAGAGGAATATTACTACTCTTCTCTCCCTCAAATTTTTTAATATTTAATTTAATATAATTTAAAAATAATTAATTCTAAAGTTATGAAAACCAAATATAATAGCAAAATAAAAGCATTGATGGCAATTTTTTTGGCTAGTTTTTTGTTATTGCAGCCAATTATTGTTACTTTTGATGCTTCAACTATTGATGCTGGATGGTGGGATTGGCCAGAAGACCCAGACCCAGA
>CAZWYU010000041.1:0-16109 GCA_964638595.1 uncultured Candidatus Saccharibacteria bacterium | reverse complement strand
TATCTGGCTCCGGACGCCAATTTGAATATGACGCTCGGGACAAGAAAAGATCTCTGGCTCTACTTCTGGCTCTAATGTTTTTACCTCCGGTTCTGGCAGAGGACAGGGTGGAGGGCATTGCCTCCAAGAACAACAGTCTCCAAATCCAGTTGTTGTTATAAAAGTTAATACAGCTATAACCACAACCAATCTTTTTATGTGCATTTTGCACACCTCCTTTGTTTTTTTATTATAAATTAAATCATTTTTTTGTCAATAGTTGACAAAAAAGGTTTTTATGATAAAGTATAATTGTGTTCTTTAAAAAATAAAAAAATCAAGTTTTAAGGAGGTAGTGATGGAAAAAAAGAGAGCAATGTTAGCCTTACTCCTGTTGGGAATTTTTGTTTTTACAGGGTGTATGGGTGCAGGTCCGGTTGCCTCTTTTGAGGCGCCTAGCGAGGTAGAAGTTGGAGAAGAAGTAGAGTTTAATGCTTCTTCTACCACTGGAGCAGATACGTATGAATGGGACTTTGGAGATGGAAATCAAGGAGAAGGAAAAATTATTTTTCATTCTTATGATAAGGTTGGAGAATATAATGTCTCCTTAAAAGCTAGAAACCTGTCTGGGTGTTGTAAAAAACCCAGTTGTGTGGAGAGGGTTATTAATGTAATCCCAGAGCCCGAACCCGAGCCTGAACCACCACCGCCTTGCCCGCCACCTTGTCCACCACCGCCTTGCCCGCCTGAACCCGAGCCTGTCTGCGAAAACCCAACTCTCAAAGTCAAAGTTGATGGAACATATATTTCCAACAACTCTAGTCTTGAGAGAGAAACAGGGGATTCTGTGTCAATTAGGATTGAGGCAAGGGATAATGATGATTGCGGTCCCTGCGGAGAGGAAGTTAATGGCATTAATGTCATCCGAGTTCATGGTTGGAAAGGAAATGACAGTAATACTGTCTATTCCTGGGATACTAGCCAAGGAACTCTAAACCTATCAAATCCTTACAAGACAATTTCTTTTTCTCAAGAAGGAACTTACGGATTTGATGTATTGGTTCAAGACGATGACTGTGACTGCCACAGGACAGCGGAAATGCACTTTACCATATTGGTAGAGGAAGATACTCTGCCACCGCCGGTATGTGAAGATCCGCCATTTATTGACATTCTTCTATCAAATATCTATTCTCTTGGAGAAACCAATTTTCAATTGACTGCTTATCAGCAGCCAATTCATAACACTGGTTTTTATCTCGAGGATTTTAGCAGGTTGATCGTTAATTTTATATCACCCTCGGCAAAGAATCATCAATTCTTCTACGATCCGGAGGCTATTTACCTCGAAGAATTTGTTGATTTAAATGTTAGTATGAATATACTAAGGAATTGGGCAATGGGTTCTACGGAATTTCGTCAGTATGGTAGAAAATCACTTCCTGGTGAAGAAATTCCTCCAAATGGAATTTTAAATTTACATTTGGATGAATTGGGTATATGGGAAGTTCATGTGATTGGGTGGAATAAATGCAAAGTTCCATACAATTTTGTAAGAGAATTTGAAGTTATTCCATAGGAATTAAAGCAGGCGAGCGTTGTATCTTAAACGACTCGCCTTTTTTTATATATCTAGATTACGCAAATGAAAATTATGCTTAGTCGGATTAAGCACAAATAGGCAAAAAAGAGAAATATGATAAAATTGTAAATTTGAGCAAATTTGTACCATGAGGTTTTTTATGGTATAATAATCCAGTAATATCAAGGGTTTGCAGCCGATTTTTGACTTCCTTCTTCGGGGGACTGTCCCCCTTGTTGACAATAAGGTTTATGAGTGTTATGCTATAGGCAGTATTGCTATTACTATAAATAGCAAATAACAATTTAATCAATCTAATAAAGGAGGTTGATTGTAATGAGAATAAGAATTACGGTAGCGCTGATGGTGGTGTTGGCGGCAATTTTTCTTCTTTCGGGCTGTATAATGAATCAACCGCCGATAGCTGATATCAGTTGGCAGCCAGAAAGACCAATTGCCGGTCAAGAGGTAATTTTCAGCTCCGCTAGCTATGATCCAGATGGATCAATAGTTCAGTGCGAGTGGAAATTTCTCGACGGTGGAGTTACCGGGAACAGCGTTGTCAAAAAATTCGCTTTTCCCGGATCTTACGAAATCCAACTTACTGTTAGCGATGATAGTGGAGTTACTGATAAAGTAACCAAAATTCTTGTAGTAGAAAATCCTCCGCCACCAGCTGATCCTCAAGATCCTAAAGTGGAACTCGCAGCTTTTGTTGCGAGAATAGGACCAATGAAATTTGAGGAATCCTATAAACTCAATCTTTTCTCCATGAATAAAGGGATTTATGTTGGAGAGGAAATGTGGTTTGGGGTCCAAGCTTGGGATCCTGACGACGAAGTAAATATAAGCAGGAAAGGTATAATCCCATGGATTAATCCTTATGAAGCTTCTGCTTCTGGGATTAGTGAAATTAAAATGAGTCTTCGTCGGCCCAATGGATCGGTCAGGGAGGAATCCCTGAATATTGAAAATCCTGAATTTTGGGAAACCCTTTCTCTTATCGGAGAATACATTCTGAAAATTGTTGTTTTTGATAACGATTTTCCAAAGAGAGGAACCTGTCAGATGGAGTTCTATTTTATGGTAGAATATCCTCCAGAATGTTAGTTATATAGGGGGAAGATGGATTGTTGTTCCGTCTTCCCCCAACTCTTTTTTAATATAATATTTGTGTTATACTATAATTAGATAAATTAGCGTAAAGCTAATTTTTGTTTTTTTGGCTCATTTATATATAAGGAGGAACTATGGATAAACCACAAATAGGCAGAATACTTTACACAGAAAAGCAAATACAACAGAGAGTCTCGGAATTAGGGCAGAAAATTGTTAATGAATATCTAGAAATTGGTTCGTCTGACGATAATAAACATCCTTTAGTTTTAATTGGGGTTTTAAATGGCAGCATTATGTTTCTGTCTGACCTAGTTAAAGCCATCAATAAATCCTATTCTAAAATTTATGGATATGATTCAGGCTTTATTGCGTGGGATACAGTTTCTATTTCTACAAGGACAGACAACAACAAACAGAAGAAACCTATATGGCTTTTGGACCCTAAAATGTCTTTAGCTGGTTTGGATGTTCTCTTGGTTGAAGATATTGTCGATACCGGAAAGACCGCTCGTTATGTTATGTCTAAGTTAAATGATTTTCAAGAAAAGCCACATAATTTAAGACTTTGCACCTTGCTGGACAGAGTTTCTAAGAGAAAGGTTATTGCTCTTGACTATGTAGGATTCAAGCTCAAAGGCAATAAATGGGTTCTTGGTTATGGAATGGATACTGGCGGTTGGTTTCGTAATTTGCCATATATTGCCGTTTGCGAGGGATGCTGATTTTCAGCATCCCTTCTTGTTTTTTATTTTTAAAAAACATACAATACTTTTATGAAGATTAGAATAAAAGTTTATCCAAATTCTAAAAAAGAAGAAATAAAGCAAACAGGTTACAACAGCTTTAAAGTTAAAATTAAAGCTAAGCCTGAAAAAGGAAAAGCTAACCAGGCAGTTATTAATTTATTAGCTGATTTTTTTGAATTAAAAAAGGGAGATATCTCTTTAGTCCAAGGATTAAAGTCTAAAAATAAGATTATCGAAATTAAGGAAGAAATAGACCAAATTAAAATCGCTAAAAAAGTCTTGCAAAAAGGAGGAATTATTGCTTATCCCACTGATACGGTTTATGGAGTTGGTTGTAATATCTTTGATAAAAAAGCAGTTAAAAAAATTTTTAAATTAAAAGATAGAAAATTAAACGAACCTTTTTCTGTGGCAGTATCAGATTTTAAGATGCTTGAAACAATAGCTTGTCCAAAAGAGATGGGTTTGATTAGAAAATTGTTACCTGGTTCTGTCACGGTAATTTTGCAAAAGAAAGATAATGTTACTGATTTAGTCACTGCTGGTTTAAACAAAGTTGGCATTAGAATTCCAGAAAACGAAATAGCTGTTTCAATTATTAAAGAAGCTGGTTTTCCAATTATTTCAACATCTGCCAATAAAAGTGGCAAGGGTTCTGCCTTAAGGATTGAAGATATTGATTTAGAAGTTGATTTTATGGTAAAAGGGAAATGTAGATATAAGAGAGCTTCTACAATAGTAGATTTAACAAATAAAATAATTAAAAGAGAGGGAGCGGGGTATAAAAAGGTCAAAAATTTAATAAATTTTTAAAATTATGGCGAAAATAACAATTTTTATTTTAATTTTATTATTAGCTGTTTTTGTCGGCGTTGTTGCTTATCTTGCGTTTCCGACGTCTCCAATGTCCCCAGAGGCAGAAAAGCAATTAGAGGCAAACGTTTATTTTAGCAATAGCCAAAAGAATCCCGAAACCCTTGATTGTGGTAAAGTTTATCCGGTTAAAAGAAAATTGGAAGAAGACTTTTTTCCACCTTATAGTATTTTGACTAAGCTTTTAGAAGGACCAAGCGAAGAAGAGAAACAAGAAGGCTATTTTACCAATATCAACCAAGGTGTAAAAATTAATAGTTTAGATGTAAAAGAAAGAAAGGCCTTTGTTGATTTTGATAGCAGGTTGCAGGAAAATGTAGGCGGTTCATGTTTAGTTTTAGCCATTAGAACTCAAGTTGAAGAAACTTTAAAACAGTTTGATAACATAGAAGAAGTTGTTATTTCAGTAGAAGGAGAGGTAGAAAAAGCTTTACAGCCCTAGAAAAAACATAAATTAAAAACGCTTGTTTAAATACAAGCGTTTTTTAATGTTTGAAATTATGATAATATAAAAAGATGCAGATAAACAATATTAAAAGCAAAGAGTATTGGGAAAGTTTTTTAAATAATGTTAAAGAAAAAAGTTTTTTGCAGTCTTGGAATTGGGGCAAGTTTCAGGAATCTTTAGGGCAGAAAGTTTTTTATCTCGGTTTTTTTGAAGGAGAAAAACTTCAAGCCACAGCTTTAATCATAAAAATAGTAGCAAAAAGGGCTACCTTTTTTTTGTGTCCTCATGGCCCAATAACAATTGATGACAAAAAAGAAGTTTTAGAGAATTTAATTAATTTTTTAAAAAACAAAGAAGGGGCTAGCTTTTTAAGAATTTGTCCGATTTGGCAAAGAAGTGGCGATAATAATCAATTGTTTGAAGATTTAGGATTTAAGAAAGCTCCTATCCATATTCATCCTGAAAATAATTGGATTTTAGAGATAGACAAAAATGAAGAAGAATTATTGATGGATATGAGAAAAAACACCCGCTACGATATAAAGAAAGCAAAAAAAATGGATGTTGAGATTATAAAAAGAAAAGATATTGAGGCTGTAGAAATTTTCAACGAACTTTATAAAAAGACAGTTAAAAGAGAAAAATTTACGCCGTTTTCTCTTAATTATTTAAAAAAAGAATTTTTTGCTTTTGAAAAAGATAACCAAATAGTTGTTTTTCTAGGTAAATACAAACAGGATATAATATCAGCAGCTATGATTATCTATTGGCAAAATAAAGGCTATTATCACCAAGGGGCTTCTTTAAGAAAATACAAACAGATTCCAGCTAGTCATCTCTTGCAATGGGAGGCCATAAGAGAAGCTAAAAAAAGAGGCTGTAGTCTTTACAGTTTTTGGGGCATTGCTCCTAAAAACAAGCCAAATCACCCTTGGAAGGGAATTACTCTTTTCAAAAAGGGATTTTCTGGCAAGAGAATAGAATATGTAAAAACTCAAGATTATATTTTTAACAATAGATATTGGTTCAACTATTTCATTGAAAAAATTAGAAGCAAAAAAAGAGGTTTTTAAATGAAAATAAAAAAATACAAGCGAAAAAAGAAAAAAACTCCTTTTTATAAAAAAAAGGTTTTTTGGTATTCTCTTTTAATTTTAATTTTTATTTCTGGGCTAGTCTATTTGTTTTTGTTTTCTCCTATTTTTAGAATTCAAGATATCAAAGCTTCTGGCTGTAACTTTTTAGATTGTGAAAGGATAGAACAGACATTGGGCACAAAGACAAGAATACTTTTCTTAGAAGTTAATAATCTTTTTCTTTTTAATAAAAAACAAGCAAAGAAAATAATATTAGAAAATTATTTAGATGTTGATGATTTGTCTATTAAGAAAAAACTTTCTGGAGTAATTTTACTTGATGTTTCAGAGCGTAAAGAAAAAGCTGTTATTCAGGGAGCAGAGAAAATGTTTTTAATAGACAAAAATGGTTTTGTTTTTAGAAGAATAGAAAGCTTGCCTGAATTGCCAAAGATTTGTTTTAAAAAAGATATTTTTCTAAAAGATAGACTGGTTGATAAAAAAGATTTAAATATAATTTTAGAATTAGAAAAAGAACTCAAAGAAAAAACAGCCTTAAGCGCAGACTGTTATTTTCTTTTAGAAGATAGATTAGAAGTTTCAATCAAAGACAGAAACTTTTCTCTTTATTTTGATAAAACAAAAGACATTGTTATGCAGATAGACGACCTCTTTCTTGTCTTAAGTGAAGAGATTGACAAAGAGGAATTAGAATATATTGACTTAAGATTTGATAAAATCTTCTATAAGTGATAGATAGTAGTTTTTTATTCTATATTGTAAATAAAGATGGAATGTCCAGCTCTGCCAGCTGGTTCGTATTCATTTAACCAGTTAAAGAATGTTGTGTCTCTGTCAAAGCCAAGAGCTGGTTTAGCTCTCCCTTCTTGAAGAAAGGTAGAAGAAATAGCCATCCAGCCGTGGTTTTCTTCTGGATTTCTGTGAATCCAGGTTTTTTCTATTTTATTTCCCAGTCTGTAATGAGAATTATCACCGCCGAAATAAGCTACACTGATTTTTTCAATATTGTTTTCTTCTACAAAATCAGCTAATCGTTTCAAATCCTGGCCCCAGTCGTAATTTGAATCAACTGCGTATTTATAACCATTTTTAGAACCTCCAGCTAGCTCGTTGTAATAGGATAAATAAAGAGGAAAAGCCATTAAAGATGAAATAATATACCAAGCCAAAAGAACAAAAATTATTATTCCCAAACTAAATTTGAGTTTTTTATTATTCAATTGCTCGCTAAACTTTACTATGGCTAAGCTTATTAAGATATAGAGTATTGGAAAAATTGGAATAATGTGTCTTACTCCAATATTGAGATTTCCTGTAATGGAAGTTACCCAATAAATAATAAAGAACAATAAAAGAGAAAATTCAGTTAGATGTTCTTTTAGCCAGACACCAAGTTTTGTTATTGGCTTTTTAAAGATTCTTCTTTTCTTTAGATAAGAAAGCCACAAAATGAGTGCTATTAAAGTTAGAAGATGAAAAGCTAAAGGAGCTTTCAGAAAATACATTATTGGAAAATAACTCATCCAAGCGTCTCCTGAAACTTGTCCCAGAAAATAAACAGTATTTCCACCAGCTACTCTTTGGGTTGCCATTAAAAGACCAAGTAGATAATGCCCCACAGGTCTAGTAATTGGATTTTTAACAGTCCAGACACCAAAATTTCTTAGAGGATTGTCATTAGAAAAGAGAATTTCTTCGGTATCGCTTACTTGTTTCTCTGTTGGATAGTTGTAGGTGTGTAAAGCATAAATAGGCCAAATAGCTAAGACTACAGCAACTAATCCAGCTAAGGCAGATAATCCCATATATTTAAAAACCTCTTTAAATGGCTTATTAA
Organism: uncultured Candidatus Saccharibacteria bacterium; assembly: GCA_964638595.1. Classification (GTDB taxonomy): domain Bacteria; phylum Patescibacteriota; class Minisyncoccia; order Minisyncoccales; family PEYH01; genus CAZWQR01. Next base: position 8,428 of record CAZWYU010000041.1, on the reverse strand, counting down.
ATAATGCATAAATGATGGTTGCTAATCCCAGAGAAGGAATCAAAAGGATTAAAGAGAATTTTAAGCAAAGAGCAATTCCTAAAGTAAGGCCAGCAATTAAGATATTCTTTTTGTTTGGTTTTTTGATGAAATTAATCCAAAAGTAGGTGGCAAACAGTACTCCAAAAGCAGCAGCGATGTCAGTTGTTACTAATCTTCCATGAGCTATTAAAGTTGGAGAAAAAGAAAATAAAGTTAAAGCCAATAAAGCTGCTTTGTTCCCAGCCAGTTTTTTAGTCCAGAAATAAATAAACCAACCCAAGAGGATTAGAAGCATTATCATTGGCAATCTTGCAAAGAAAATTAAAAAATCAGCATTGTTGCCTGATTCGAATATAAATTTCATTCCGCAAACCCATTGACTGTTAACTTCTTCTGTCCAGCATTGGTGTTCTGTTGGAAAATTTAAATCTAAAAACAATAAAGGAATAGCAGAGAGATCTTTTGCCAAAGGAGGATGTTCTGGATTTAACCTATAGTCCTGGTATTTCATATAGGAATAACCTGAAGGAATGTGAGCCTGTTCGTCCATTGTTAACGCCATATTTTGAATACTGGACAAGGAGACTAAAAAACAAACGGTTAACAGGAAAAAAGCAATTAAGTTAGTTGTTTTGTTAGTTAATTTAAGCATAAAATTAATAATTAATTATTATTGCTTTATTATTTTGTTCTAAATTTATAATTTGGAAGTTATTAAACATTTGTGTTGTTTGGGAGATTATTTCTTGGTCTGGTTTCATGGGAATAATAATTGCTTTTTCATTTTTTATTAAGTTTAATTCTTCTTTTTTCAGATATATAGCTCTTGTTTTTTGATATTTTGTTTTTTCAATGAACATTAGAGTTTGAGCAGGAGTTGGCAAACCATTAGGCCAAGGGATTGGAGTGCCATCTTCATTAACAATAACATATTTATTAATATTTTCTGGTTGAGTATTTAAATATTCAGCCATTTTAACAAACCTCTCTGTAAAAGCGCCTTTAATGTTTTCATTTTTCCCATATTGATAAAAATATTTATAGAATTGCCAAGAGAAAAGAATAATTAAAGAAAGCAAGATAATTGCTGTTGTTCTTTTTCTTCCCATTTTTTTGATTTTATTATATATAGGTATTGTGCCAATACCGGCAAAAATATAACAAATGGGGATAACTCCTATTGTTCTTAAAGCGTGAGGGAGACCTTCGTGAGTTAAAGCGCCGGGCAAAAGCATAGCTAAAAACCAAGAGAATAACAAATAATAAACAAGCAGTTTCTCAAAATCCTTATTTTTATGAGCCAAAAACCATTTTTTAAAACAGATTATAATTCCTATAATAAACAAAATTCCTACTGGCAGTAAGAGTTGGGGAGAACCAGAAAGGTTGTGTCGCCAATTAAAATCTCCTTTTATATTAAACATTATTAAATGAGCGCCTAAGCTTTTAATGAAAGCAAGAGCAGGATTTTCTTGAGAAAAGACAGAAACTTGTCCAAGTCGTCCAAAAAAAGCTTCAGTATTATTTATAAAATACAAGATTAAAGGTGAAGCTATTATTACAGCAGAGAGAGCAAAAATAGAAGAATGAATGAAAAATTTTTTTAACTCTTTTTCTTTCAAATTCTTAATAAAATAAATTAAAAATACTGCTAAAAATATCAAAAAACCCATTCTATAAGCAGAATAGGTATAAAAACCAAAGCCTAGAAAGATTCCCGAGAAGACAAAATTAAGAATATTTTTTGTTCTGAATCCCTTAAACAAAAAATAAAAACAAAAACTAAAGCAAAAAGGCAATAAGACACCCCTAAAACCAATTCTTGAAAAATTAATATGCCAAAAAGATGTAGCCAAAAGAAAGCTAGAGAAAAGAGCAATATATTCTGCTTGCTTGTTTTTTAATAGAGTTAAGAGTTCTTTAGTTAGAAGATAAAGGCCTAAAATAGTGATTGTTCCAATCATTGCAGAAACAACTCTTAAAGCAAAAACATTAGCTCCAAAGATTTTAAAGCTTAGATAAACTAAGTTCATATAAAGTCCTTCTCGCCCATTGTTTTCTGGATAAAAAGGTTGACCAGGATTATCAAAAGCATCATTTGCATTCATTGCTTCATCCGGATAAAGGCCAGGAGGAAGGGAGTGAAGTTGAAAAATTCTTAAAAAGCCTCCTATAAGAAGGATGACTAAAAGAATAATTAAAACTTTATTTTTTATCATTAATATATTTTAGCAAAAAATTTTTAGAAAGAATAGTGGAAAGCCGGGCTATTAAAACCCGGCTGTTTTATTTGGACTGTTCATAGAGCTTATTGAGCGATTTTCATGAATTCGCCTAATTGCTTCAGTAAAAACTCCTGCCGCGGAAATTCTAATTATTTTAGGATTTTCTTTTGTTCGTGGTCGTGAGGCAATAGTATTGGTTAGTATTAGTGATTTAATTTGCGATCTTTTTATGTCTCGAGTGGCTGAACTGCACATCACTCCATGAGTGGCTACAGCCCTTATCTCTATTGCTCCAGCTTTTTTTAATAATATAGCGGCTTTAATCAAACTTTTGCCAGAAGCAACAATATCGTCGCAAAGAATAGTCTTTTTGTTTTTAACATTGCCAATGAGCTTAAGTGTTTTCACCTTTCCGGTTTCTTTACTTCTTCTTTTTTCAATTGTGGCTAAATCCAATCCGGTATATTCGGCTAATTCTCTTGCTCTTTCTGTCCCTCCAATGTCGGGAGACACAATAACAGTTTTTGGGGTAAGTAGTTTTAATTTGGATAAAGCTTTAGCAAAGATCGGATAAGCAAAAAGATTATCTACCGGAATTTCAAAAAATCCTTGAGTTGCACCGGCGTGAATATCCATTGTAACTACTCTATTCGCGCCAGCTTTTTCAATATATGAAGCTGCTAACTTTGCGCTAATCGGGACACGGGCTTCAGCTTTGCGTTCTTGTCTAGAATAGCCAAAATAAGGAATGACCGCTGTTATGTTACTTGCGGAAGCTCTTTTGAGAGCGTCTAAAATAAGACAAAGCTCAATTAAGTTATCATTGACCGGGGGGCAAGTTGGTTGGATTACATAAGTTTTGTAACCTCTAACTGTTTCTTGGATTTTAACTTTAGTTTCTCCGTCTGGAAAATGGCCGATATCAGCTTTGACTATTTTTGATTCTATGGATTGTTTCTGAAGTATTTTTAAAATTTCTTCAGTAAAAGCCGGGTTAGCCGTTCCGCTTATCAACCTTATAACATTAGGCATTTTTATCACCTCTTTTTTTAAAGTACATTGAAATTCTGATATTTTTTTAACATAGAAAATTTTTTTTGTCAAAAATTCTATATTGACAAAAAAAAATCTTGGTGTAAAATATTAAATACATTTTTACTTATGACAGAGAAAAAAAAGAAAGAAAAAATAGCTAAAATAAAGGAAGAAAGAGACAAATATCTAGCTGGTTGGCAGAGGTGCCGGGCAGATTTTTTGAATTATAAGAAGCAAGAAATTGAAAGATTAAAAGACTTAATTGATTTTGAAAAGGAAGGATGGGCTTTGGAACTCTTAAATATTATAGAGCATTTTGAAAAAGCCAAAGAACAAATAGGTAAAGAGAAAAATTCTATAATTGAAGGTTTCTTGCAAATTCAAAAGTATTTTGAGTCTTTTTTAAAAAGTCAAGGAGTAAAAAAAATAGAGAGAGAAGAGGGTGATATATTTAGTCCAGAAACAGACGAAGTGATGGAAATAGAAGAAAGGCAAGATAAAAAAGAAGGAGAAATATTAAAAATAATTCAGCAGGGTTATGACTATAAAAATAAAATCATTAGGCCAACTCGCGTGAGAGTGGCAAAAAAAAGGTCGGAAAAAACCAATTCTTAAAAATTATGGACTTAATACCTTATCAGCCTTTTAGGGATCTAGAAAAAATGTTTGATAAATTAGCTGAAGATTTTCATGATGTTCAATCTAAAGATTTTGCTTCTATTATTGAGCCTAAAATGGATATTTATGAAACTAAAAATGATATAGTGACTGAGATAGAAATGCCTGGCATTGATCCTGAAAGTTTAAATGTTTTTATAGAAGGCGATGTTTTAAAAGTAGAAGGTAGAAAAGAAGAAACAAAAGAGGAAAGAAAGAAGGGCTATTTTAAAAAAGAGATTAAGTCTGGCTATTTGAGAAGAATGGCTAGTCTACCTTCAGAAGTTAAGGCAGATAAAGCTAAAGCAGAATTTGAAAACGGTATTTTAAAAATAGAGATTCCTAAAGCCAAAGAGACAAAAGCCAAGAAAAAAGATATAAAAGTGAAATATAAGAAGTGATTGGAAATTGGTTTTGCCCCATAGATGGGGCAAAGAGGAGTTTCTCAATCATAATTAAATTCAATAAAAAAATATGTCTAAAATTTTAGGTATTGATTTGGGTACCACTAATTCAGCAATGGCTGCTGTAATAGACGGCGAGCCAAAAATTATAGAAAACAAAGAAGGAGCAAGAACAACTCCCTCTATTGTTGCTTTTACTAAGAAAAATGAACGTTTAGTTGGTGTTTTAGCTAAAAGGCAACAGATAACTAACCCAGAAAACACAATATTCTCTGTCAAAAGATTAATTGGCAGAAAATTTTCTGATAAAGAAATTCAAAAAGATTTAAAACTTATGCCTTATGAAATTAGAAAATCAGAAGATGATGGAGTAGAAGTAAAGGTGGGAGAAAAATGGTATCGTCCATTTGAAGTTTCGGCTATGATTCTTCAAAAACTAAAAAATGATGCCGAAGACCGCTTTGGGGAAAAATTTGATGAAGCAATTATTACTTGTCCAGCCTATTTTGACGATTCTCAAAGGAAAGCCACTAAAGTGGCCGGTGAAATTGCCGGTTTCAAAGTTAAAAGAGTGATTAATGAACCAACAGCTGCCGCTTTAGCCTATGGTTTAAGCAAAAAAAATGACCATCAAATTGTAGTTTATGATTTTGGTGGCGGTACTTTTGACATTTCTATTTTGGATATTTCTGAAGATACGGTTGAAGTTAAAGCTACTAACGGAGATACTCATCTTGGGGGCGATGATTTTGACCAAAAAATTATAGATTGGCTGGTTGACCAATTTAACAAAGACCAAGGAATTAATTTATCAAAAGATAAATTAGCCCTTCAAAGGTTAAAAGAAGCGGCAGAAAAAGCTAAAATGGAGCTTTCTACCGCACTAGAGACAGAAATTAATTTGCCTTTTGTTACCTCTGATGCAAATGGGCCAAGACATTTGAGCTATAAATTAAGCCGAGCTCAATTTGAAGATATGGTGAAAGAATATATTGACCACTCAATTGATCTGGTGCGAAAAACTCTTCGGGACGCTAAACTTCAAGAATCAGAGATTGAAGATGTTGTTTTAGTTGGCGGACAGACCAGAATGCCCAAAATACAAGAGGAGTTAAAAGGTCTTTTGAATAAAGAACCAAAAAAGGATATTAATCCTGATGAAGTAGTGGCTGTTGGAGCGGCTGTTCAAGCCGGAATTTTGCAGGGAGAAATGAAGGATGTGTTGCTTTTAGATGTTGCTCCTCTTTCTTTGGGTATTGAAACTCTTGGAGGGGTTAATACTATTTTAATTCCTAAAAATACCACTATTCCTACTTCTAAAAAACAAATATTTTCTACGGCAGCAGATAGCCAAACTTCTGTTCAAATTAAGGTCTTACAAGGAGAGAGAACTACGGCTAACGACAACAAATCTTTAGGCACCTTTATTCTTGATGGGATTCCTCCGGCTCCTAGGGGTGTTCCCCAGATTGAAGTCGATTTTGAAATAGATGCCAATGGAATTTTGCAGGTTTCAGCTACCGACAAGGGGACTAATAAAAAACAGTCAATCAGGATTGAGGGTTCTTGTGGTGTTTCTAATGAAGAGGTTGAGAGAATGAAAAAAGAAGCCGAACTTCATGCAGAGGAAGATAAAAAGACAAAAGAACTGATAGAAGCTAAAAATCAAGCTGATGTCTTAATTTATAGTTCTCAAAGAACTATTAATGATTCTAAAGATAAAATATCTGAAGAGACTAAAAATGAAATAGAGCAAAAAATTGAACAATTGAAGCAAGCCAAAGAAAGTGATAATATAGAAGAAATAAAAAAGGTTACTCAAGAACTCGTTCAGGTAGCCCAAAAAGCTGGCTCTGAAATTTACAAAACTCAAGAAAATAAAAAGGCAGAAGAGAAAAAAGAAGAGCAACAACAAGAGCAAGAACAAAAGCCAAAACAAGGCGAGGCAGAAGAAGAGGATAGCAATATATAACATGAGAAGAAGTAAAATTCAGGAATCAAGAATCAAGAATTAAGAATTACGAATCACGAATTAAGAGACGTAAACCGTGAAGCGTGAATCGTTAATCGCAAATCGTAATTCGTTAATTCGTTAATTCGTTAATTTGTAACTGGTAACTGGTAATAAAACCCCCTCCTTAGTCCTCCCCCTTAGAAAGGGGGAGGAAAGGAATACATATAATCCTCCCCCTCTTTGAGGGGGAGGAAAGAGGAGGGGGGAGGGGTTAGATATTAGAATTTAAAACAATCTGTACAATGGATTATTATAAAATTCTTGGGGTGGACAAAAATGCCACTCAAGAAGATATTAAAAAAGCCTATAGAAAACTGGCTCATATGTATCATCCAGACAAAGGAGGAGACGCTAAAAAATTTCAAAAAATAAATGAAGCCTATCATGTGCTTTCTAATAAAGAGAAGAGGTCTCAATATGATAGATTTGGTTCTACCTTTGAGCAAGAAGGCGGTTCGGGTTTTGGCAATTTTTGGCAACAGACTAGAGATGGCTTTGATTTTAATAATATTGGTGATATTTTTGAAGAATTTTTTGGTGGAGGAGTGAGAGAGGAGAGAACCGAAGATATAAGACGGGGAGATGATATTGAACTTGAACTTGAACTTGTTTTATCAGATGTTTTAGTAAAAACCGAGAAAAAGTTTATTATTTCCCGATTTAACAAATGTTCTCGTTGTCAGGGGACTGGTGCTGAACCGGGTACCAAATTGAAAGAATGCCAAACTTGTCGAGGGACTGGCATGGTTCAGGAAATGAGAAGAACTTTTTTTGGCACTATTACTCATCAATCGATTTGTCCAAATTGTCGTGGAGAGGGTTATATTCCCGAAAAGCCCTGTAATGTTTGTAAAGGAGAAGGCAGAATCAAAGAGGAGAGTGAAATAAGCTTGGAAATTCCTGCTGGAGTTGATAATGGGCAAATTTTGAAATTTAAAGGTGAAGGTCAGGCTGGCAGAAAACAAGGTAAATCCGGTGACTTATATGTTAGAATTTCTATAAAACCGCATTCTGTTTTTAAAAGAAAAGGAGATGACCTTTATACTAAACAAAAAATTAAATATAGTACCGCGGTATTGGGTGGTATATTAGAATTTGCTTCATTGCAAAAAGGAAAGAAAACGGTTTTAAAAATTCCTAAACATACTAAATCTTCAGAGGTTTTTAAAATAAGGAATAAAGGTATTCCTAGGTTTGCAGGTTTTGGCAGGGGAGACTTATTTGTGGAAGTTAAGGTAGAGACGCCAGAAGTATTGACAAAAGAGCAAAAAAATCTAATAAAGAGACTACAGAGCAAAGGACTTTAGGTAAAAGTCGTGAATCGTGAATCGTAAATCGTGAATCGCAATTTGTTAATTCGTTAATCCGTTAATTTGTAATTGGTAACTGGTAATTGGTAACAAACCCCCACTTTAACCCCCCTGATTAAAAAAAGATGGTGGTTAGAAATTAAACTTGCCCCTATAGCTCAATGGTAGAGCAGTGGCCTTTTAAGCCATTGATGAGGGTTCGATCCCTTCTAGGGGCACCAAATACTACAACTGACAAACTTATTTTGTTGAGGGAAGGTTAACCGTCGTCGCCACAGGCGACAAAATGCGTTCGAACTATTTTAAGAATAGAGAACATTAATTAATAATCAAAAATCGGTAATTAGTAATCGGTGATAGAAAAGAATTAGGATGCGAATTTTAAATGCTGTTATAACGCCAAGGTTTGTTTTGGTGTTTTATTTTGCTACGATTGTTGCAAATTTTCTGTCCAGATTCAGATAGATATTGACCACTTCTAAGGGTAAATTAGATTTTCAAAACAATATAATCCTTGGTAAAAAAATTCCCCTCCTAAATTCTCCCCCTTTTTGAGGGGGAGAATAGAGGTGGGGGAGTTTAAACACAATTAAGACACTATTTAATATACCAATCTCTAACACACCAATCTTTTATATACTAACAAATAATTTTTAACCTTTCTTAGCTTTAGAGATTAGTTACCTATTATGGCTTTTTAGAAAGCTATTTTATTAGCTTTAAGTAGAATGTTTCTATATATTGTTATATGAATATTAAAAT
>CAZWYU010000040.1:0-16970 GCA_964638595.1 uncultured Candidatus Saccharibacteria bacterium | reverse complement strand
TATTTCTCTTCATTTAGGGTAGGAATAATAATAGATAACATATATTTTTAACGTTCGTTGGTATTTAATACCAACGAGAGAAAAGCCCCATTTTTAGAGCATAAATGCCCGTTGGTATTTAATACCAACGGGAAAAATATTTGTATTTATTGTTATTGTAGATTTTACCTTCTAATATTTCTCTGACAAAATTCCTATATTTTTCAGGAGTTGGAAATATTTCACCCAATACGTCTTTATCAATAATTAAAGAATTTCTTAATCCCAGACAATCCAAATAACTTGAAAAAATATAACTTTCTGCAAATTTCATAGCTTCATCAATATTTTTTAAGGCTAATTCCAAGCCACCCGGAAATAATTCTAATACATTTATTACCTGAATGTAAACACTCAAGTATTCTATATATCTTTGTTTTTTTACTACCTTCCCCTTGTAGCTCCCCTGGAAAAGACTACCTTTTTCTTTATATTTCAGATTAAAATAATTTGTAAAACCAATTCCTATCTTCTGCATAAACTTACTAATTCCTCCTTCTTTGATTTCTTTTAGCAATAAATGAAAATGATTGGGCATTAAACAATAACAAAGAATTTTTACTAAGGGATCTTTATCGGGCCAGTCTGGGGGCCACCCCATCTCAAATACTGATTCTGGTCTATCGGTATTTAATACCAACGAGTTTTTGTTTTGAACACTTAAAATATCCCTAACAATATTTTGTGATGGAGAAGAATCATTAAAAAACCTTATAGCCTGTATAAATCGCCATTTATCTTTGTTATCTCGAACTATTTCCATTTTTCTCGTCCCTCTATTGTAGACGTGTAAGTAATTCCCTACACCAAATGGTTCTATTCTCATATTAATATTTTTCCGTTACTATTTACTTGGCTCTCGTTGGTATTTAATACCAACGAGAGAAAAGCCCCATTTTTAGAGCATAAATGCCCGTTGGTATTTAATACCAACGGGATATTATTGCCATAGTTTTTTGGCTTCTTCCCAAATTTCTGAATTGCCTGTTCTTTCTTTAAGCCAATACCACCATTCTGGTCCCCAAAGATAAAAAGTGTTTCCGCCAGTATTTTGAGCAAACTCTATAACCTTTTTAAAACGATTTAAATCCATAGTCTTTTTTTGTTCTTCTAAAGATAAATCATATAAGAGCACTTCTCCCCAAGGTTCTGCTTGAAGTTCAGAGCATAGAACTTCTTTCTTATAAAGTTTTTTGATCAACCAAGTTTTGCGGGCGTAAAATGCTGGCGAAAAAGGATAAGTAATATACATTTTAAGTTCTTTAAACCAAACACGGCGATAAAGAGTATGCCCAACTATATCTCCAAGTTTAGCTACTTTAAACCATAAAGGAAATTCCCCGCTGTCAGTAATTATTATTGGTCGATTTTGGTTATCTAAATTTTTAACCAGTTCAATTTCTTTTTTTAAAATTTCTATATTAAATTCCGGGCATTCGCCAAAAGGGAAAAAGGGTTCATTTTCTACCTGCCAAGCCCAAATAATTTCATTGTCTCTATATTTTTTAACCAAAATTTCCAAATATTCAAAAAGTTCTTCATTTCTTTTTTCCATATTCTCTGTTTTTAACCATTCGGGTTCGTGACATTCCGGCCATCTTGGCACCTTTCTACCTATGGTAAGGAGAACTTTAGCTCCCCTTTTTTCTGCTTCTTTTAGTTGCCAATCTAAAGCAGAAAAATCATAATTATCTTCTTGTGTTTCTATTAAATCCCAATACGCAATCAGTTTTAAGTCTTTTGCTTTTAGATCATCTAAAAGGGCTAAATAATTTTCTTTCCAGTCAAGCCCCAAAAATTGAGAATGTTTTCTGCAAAAAGTAACACCCCAAGTAATATTATCTGCTTGTTCTGCTTCTCCAACAAAGAGAATGTAGCTCAAGACTAAAATTATTATAAAAATAAAAAGAATCATAACTCTTAAGGTTTTAGACATTTCAATTTAAGGTTAATAATAAAATTCCAATAATTATCAAAAAGATAGAAAATACTTTCTGGATTATTTTAGCTTTAGTCGGTCTTTCTTCTAAAAAGTTTGGCATTTTAGAATAAAAAATCCAAACTAATATCAGCAAAAAAACATATCTAATGCCTTCTAAAGCATTAACAAAAGCAAGAAAAAGAGGAGGAACAAGATAAATTGCAATATTTTGCAGAATCAAAGCCAAACCGCCTAAAGATTGGCCAATAAAGAATATTAAAGCTGTCTTTTTCCTTTTGACTAATGATTTTTTTCTTTTTTTAAGAATTTCTTTTCTAACTTCTTTAGAACTCAATAAAAACAAACCTGTCAAAAAACTACCAAATTTTATCCAAATAAAAGCCGGTAAAAAGTCTAATTCTAAATAAACTAATTTAGCAGTAAAAAAACTTAAAGAAAACAAAAAGGCAGTTAAAATTGAAAGAAAAAAACTCTTAGAAAAAAATGCTTTTTTGTTGCTATAAGTGATTAGAATACTGCCCAGAAGAAGCAAGAGAAAGGACAAAATTATCTTTAAATTAAAACTTTGAATACTGTTTTCAATAAAAAGAAAAGTGAGTCCTAAAGTAAAAATAGGCATTATGCCTCCTATTGCCGGAATAACTCTTGAAACTTCAAATAAGCGAAGAGACTCATACAAAGAAAGCAAAGCAAAAATAAAAAGAAAGCCTGATAATAAAGCTAAAGCTATAATTTCAATGTCTGGAACTAAAAAACCAAAAGGTATCAGGACAACAAATAAAATACTTAATATGCCGACATAAAAAGCAAATACCTTGGGCTTTAAAAGCTTTCCTGTAAGCAAGGCTTCATCGGCTAAAGCCGAGATAGCTAATAGAAGATAAGCAAAAATTGTTAGAATTAGCCAGAGCATTTTTTATTCTTTAATAGCTCCTCAATTTTGAACACACCAAGTTTTTCTACTTCAACAAATCCCTGCATAGCTGCCTCTGCTAAACGACCGCTATCTAAAAAATCAAAGAGCCATTGTTCAACATATTTAGGATTCTCTTGTAAAACACCGGCGCCTAAGCTAAGCAACCATTTGCGATTAAAGACTTCTTGAGAACCAATGGTTGGAGCTATGATAATTGGAAGACCCAACCCGCTATAAAAAGAAAGTTCACTAGGCTTGGTCCATAAAATATCAGTTTCTTTTAGAGACTTATTAAACTCTTCAAAATATTTTTCAATAATTGAATTAAAAATTATTTTGACCTCAATATTTTTTAGTTGAGAGAGAAAATAATTTTTTACTTCAGGCCTAATCCCAGCTGATAAAAATATTCTAATCCTTCCTTGTTTTATTGGTTTTATCAATTTTTTCACTATTGCTACCCCTAACTCTTTTTGAGCTCCGGCTCCGCCAACAGCAAACATCAAGGTAAGGGGATGATTTGACTTCTTTGGCAAAGATCCTAAATAATCTTTTACTAAAGCCATATATTGCTCAAGATATTTTTTTTGAGGGTCTAAATTAATTAACCTATTTTTTATATCCTGCTTTAAAATTTTCATTTTTTCGTCTCCAATATTTTCTAAGGGCAAAGGAAATCCTGTAAAAAAAATATTTTCTTTTTTTACCCCGTAAAGCTTTAATCTATTTACTGTCCACACATTAGGACAAAAATATTTTATTTTGCTCTTCTCCGGCTTCAATGGGGCCCAAGCTCTAGAAATATCAGCATCGGTGACAACAGTATAAATCTCATTGGGGTAATTAAAATATTCAGCCATAAAAGAAGTAGTAAAAAAGGTAGAAATATAGGGCAAAGAATTTTGCTTGAGTTTTTCTATCAAGTTCCGCCCCAAGCCCTTTTTAAACATATAATAATTTTGCCTTACTTGAAGCGAAGGTTTTTTAAGGCTTCTCTTAGGATAATAATCTTTAATTCTTTGAAAATAGTCAAAAACCCTCCAAACCAGCCAGCCAATTAAAGGTATACTTTTAAACCTACTTATAAATTCATACTTCTTTCTGCCAGATTTCCAAATTCTCTTGTCTTCTTCAGAAATACCGCCATAATCGTTAGCATGAATAACTTTGCCATTAAGAGCTAATTTTCTTAAAGGGTAAGATGCTCTCTGATGGCCATAACCCATACTTACATCTATTATCCAAGCTTTAATTTTCATTTTTCTATAATAATTTTTGTTTAAGTTTAATAATTCTGTTAACGGCTCTATTGATTAAAGTTTCGTCTATCTCTTGATTTTTCAAAGTCTTAACGCCTTTGTCTGAAGCTAATCGCCATCCAGAAAATATCATCATATCTACCCCCGCCTCAAGAGGCTTTGAAACTATTTCTTCTAAAGAATAATTATTGAGTAAAGAATATTGGTCCAAATCATCAGTTATTATTAAAATTTCTTGGCCTAATTCTTGTTTTAAAAAATCAATTCCTTTCTTAGAAAAACTAAAAGGAACATCATCTAATTCATTATAAACAACATTGCTGGTCATAACAAAGTCAGCTTCTATATCTTTAAACTGTTTTGCTTCGGGCAAATTTTCTGTTTCTCCCAAATTATTTTCTGGATGGAAAACCACTCCGCCATAACCAGGAAAATGTTTTGTACAACTAATAATGCCTGCTTCTTTGTATCCCCTAACCATTTCTTTTCCAAATTCCTTTATATCCTCTGAAAAACCGCGCTCAAAGATATAGTCATCTTTTTCTAAATCGTCTAAAACAGGAGAAAAATTAAGATTAATGCCAAGATTTTTCAATTCTTTACCTCTTTTAAAACCAACTTGATAAGCTTTCTCTTTTGTTTTAATGTCTTTTTGAGCAGTATCTTCTTCCAAAAAAGTTATTCTGTTCACCAAACCTCCCTCTTGGTCAACGGCAATAAACAAAGGTAAACCAGTGTCTTTTTTAGCTATTTCTTGCAAATCAGATATTAATTTTTTTAATTGCTTTTCAGATTCAATATTTTTTCCAAGTAAAAGAATTCCTCCTGGGTGTAATTCTTCTAAAATTTTTTCTGTTTTTTCTGTAGCTTCAGTTCCTTCAATGCCTATTATAAAAAGTTGGCCTATTTTCTGCTCCATTGTCAAATCAGAAGGATTGTAAAAACCAAGACCATTGAAAAAAACAATACCCAAAACTAATAAAAAAATAATAGACATTTGATTATTGTCTCATAAAAAGAAACTTAAAACAACTTAGTTATATAACTATTATTTTAAACCTATTCTTCTTTCTATAGGAATAGATGAAATAAATTAGAAAAATATAATAAACAACAAAAAGAAAAATAGGGAAAGAGAGATTTATCGAAGAAAAAGTAAAAGAAGAAAATATCTCTGATACTTTAATTAAATAAGTTAAGAGAATGTGCGTTGCAAATATAAAGATTATTCCTAAAAAGAGAGACAAAAAACCCAAAATTAAGATAAAGGGAAGAATAGGAAGAATTAAAAGGTTTGTAATAGGAGCTATTAAAGAAATATAACCAAAATTGTAAATTAAGATAGGCAGAGTGAATATTTGAGCAGACAAGGTCATTACTAGGATGTTTCTAATTATTTTAGGTATTTTTTCAAGATAATTAGTCAAAATAGGAAACATATAATTAATTCCCAATACAGCTAAAAAGGATAATTGAAAACCAATATCATAAATTAAAAAAGGATTTATAAAAAGCATAGCTAAAGCAGTCAAAACAATGGCTCTGGTAGAATCAGACAATCTTCCTACTGCTTGAGCAAGCAAAAGCATAAAAGCCATAATAGAGGCTCTAATTGTAGAAGGCTGAAAACCTGTTAAAACAATAAATAAAACAATAAATAAAACAGTTAGAAAAAATGCCTGTTTTCTCCAAAGACCTATTGCTAAAAACAAATACATCAGGGCATTGACCAAAATAATTGTATGCATTCCAGAAATTGCTGTGAGGTGCCTTATACCAGCAAAATTAAGCTTTTCTTTGAGTTCATCGTCAATTTCAGATTTCTTGCCCAAAAGCATAGCTCCTAAAAGCTGGGCTTGTTGTTTTTGATAATTTTCTTGAATAGTAAAAAAAAGCTTCTCCCGAATCTCTAAAACCTTTTTATAAAAAGAAAAAGAGCTGTTTAGCTTCTTTATTTCAGGCTCATACATTAAAGCCAATATCCCCTTTCTTCCAAGATATTCTCTATAATCAAATGTATCAAAAACAGGCGCCTCTTCCAGCAAACCTTTAATTTTTAAATGATCGCCATAATCATATTTTTCAAAAGAAGAAAGATGGATCAAAACTTTCTCTTCTTTGGCTATCTCGCTACCTTGCATTTCTTTCACAAAAACAGTAATTTTTTCCTCTTTTGAGCTATCTATCACTTTTCCTTTAAAAGAAACATTTTTATTATAAAAATTTTCTAATGCATTTTGGCTAATTTCTTTCTGAAAAAAATCAGCTCTTAAAAAACCTAAGATAAAACAAAAAACCAGTAAAATGAATATTAATCTTATTCTTTTAAAAAACAAAACTGGTGTTAAAAAAACCAGCCAAAAAAGTTTAGAGAATAAAATTCCAAAAATTATTCCGAATAGACAAGAAAATAAGCAAAAAAATATGATTTTTGAACTCATTTTTAAGTTTGGAATACTGAAACTTTTTGCTTTAGCCAGAGACTTATTGTTTCATAAGCACCAAAGAAAATAGCTCCATAGAATAAATTACTAGCCAAAGTAGCTCTAAAAAAAGGAATTGCCATCAGATAACATTGAAAAAATCCTGCTATGGTCTTTGTATACCAAGGAGTGAAGACCCAAACACAAAAATTAGTTATAAGAAAAAACAAGACTGCCGAAATGACTAGACCTCCGCCAATAGTATACCAGTTCTTACTTTTTTTAAAACAAAAACTCAAAAAAACGATTAGCACAAAACTTCCATATACAGAAATCATTAAACCCAAACCGTAATAACCAATAAAAAAATCAGAAATAAACATTGCTAGAATTGGCAGAATTAAAGCAGTTTTTTTAGAAAGATAAAAGCCGCCAAACAAAGCAATAGCAGTAATTGGTGTAAAATTTGGAGCATGGGGTATTAGTCTCAGAAAAACTCCTATAACAATAAAAGTAAAGGCAATTAAAAATTCTAAACGCTTTAAAGACATAATTTAAAAAGGTGATTCTGCAAATATAAAATTAATTTTATCCCCTTTTTGAACTTTTAACTTATCACAAGCAATTTGGGCCATCTCATTATTAATGTAGTAAAGCCAGTATCTATTATTTTTACCATTTTTCAGTCCGCTAATTTCTTCAATAAAAACACCTGTCTCATATTCTGTATACTTTAAATCCAAACCAGTTTTTTGTAATAAATCAAAAACCGTATTATCTTGCTTGAATTCTAATTTAAAAGTTTTAGAAACATTTTCTCCATAATCTATCAATAAATCTATTTTTTCAACAAACTTTTCTTTTTGAACATTTTCTTCTAGTTTTTTTTGGTTAAAAACCAAAGTGCCAACAAATATTCCAGAAACTATAACAATGAGAGTAATTATTAAAAGCTTGATATCTTTTTTAGACATAATTTTTCTATTAAAAAAATCTCACTTCAAGCGAGATAATAAACCTATCTTTGCTCGAAGAAATAAGTTAAAGATTAGCGGCATTCTGGCTTCCAAAAGTAAAACTTTTGGTTACAGTTGCGGCACAGCCTCGGAATTCTTGTTTAAAACAAGTCACCGAATTCCCCGCTTTCTAATAATCAATTCCTTTTTTAGGTTCAATTCCTCTTTTGTAATAATGTTTTATCTCCCTGCAGTCACTTACTAAATCAGCTATTTCTAATATTTCTTTTGGGCAATTTCTGCCAGTCAAAATAATGTCAATTTTATCTTTAAAATCTTTCAAAAAATTTATAACAACCTGTTTATTAATCAATTTGTAATCCATTACAACATTTATTTCATCTAAAATAAGCAAATTACATTCTTGAGCTTGAGCTGTGGCATAATTAATTGCTTCTTCAACCAAACTAGTATCTTTTTCATCAAAACTTCTAACACCTTTTTCTTTTAATTCCGGATGTTTGGCTAATCGCTCCTTTGGCACAAAAAATCCTCTGCGTCCAAAACTTTTAACTTTAAAATTATCTATTTGTTGTATTGTTTTAATCTCTGAAGAATCGCCTGTTTTTAAAAATTGAACTAAAGAAACTTTTTTGCCTATTCCAATAGCTCTTAGCCCTATACCCAGAGAGGCGGTTGTTTTCCCTTTGCCATTTCCAGTAAAAACATAAATCATATTATTGTTTTTTTTCTGGGTTATTTAAATCAGGGTTTAACTCGCAAACTGCGCTTTCACAAGCCGGTGCTTTGGCTCCTGTCGTCTGGTCATCTTTTTCATAAACTATAATTTGAGAAAAATCAATCTCTGGCATTTTGGAAGAAAGATTTTCATATTCCTCCTTTGTTATTTCTTCATATGGAGAGAGCTTATAAACATGGTTGTTTCTTGGCAAAAAACTTAATCCTCCAACAATATCCCAATTTTTATATATCCAATGAGCCGCCCCTATCCATTCATCTTCTCCAATTAATATTGTTTGAGACGGGTTGTGTTCTGTGTATTCTGTCTTTACCGTTTTCCAATATTCAAGTTGTTCTATAGATTTAAGATCATTTCGAAATACTGCATTGTCTGGAGACTTAACAGGGAACTCAAGAACATAAGTGCTTGCCGTAGTTTCTGATTGGCCAACTTCTGGATGATAGGGAAATTTTTGGTCCTTTAACATCTGGAATAAAGGATCGCTAGCCGCTATTCTAACCCTCCTAATATAGTAAGGAGCATATCGAGGATGCATTCCAGAGGAACTGTTAACCAATTGAGAAACAGTGCCAGAAGGCTTGACTGAAGTTACAGCATTAGAAACATTAATGCCAAAACGTTTAGCATATTCTTTATTAACCTCAATTGCTTTTTGCTTCAAATTTCTTAATGTCTTGGTTTGCCTAACTACCGGACAATCCCATTGGCCAGTAATAGAAACACCTAATAATCTTTCTTCATCGCAGTTTTTTCTCCATTCCCTAGAGATATAATGAAAATCTGTAAGTGTAGCTTGAAAGGTTCCCAAAATCGTTGCAATAGTTACCTTTCTCAAAAGACTTTCCTCTGTGTCTTCTGGTCTAGCTACAACCTCTGTTAAGTTACAAAATCCCTTGCTTCTCAATATTATTTCACCACAGGGATTTGTGCCAGCTGAATTTACATACTTTTGAAAAGTTTTCCATCTTCTGGGTGATGTTTGTTTTTCTAGACCTCCTCTATTAAAAATACCTCTTTCTCCTGAACCGCCTTTCATCAGGCCCAGCCATTCCTCCAAAAATTGCGAACTGCTTGGTTTTTCTGTATAAACAGCCGAATTATTAGCCATTGTTCTTTGGGGATTTTTAACATAGAACTCTCCCATCTTTGCATTAAGCATTCTTTCATCATCTAAATCAGAAAGGGAAATTAAAGCGCTGCGCCTCACTCCGCCCATTACTACCAATTCGCCAATCTTGCAAATAATATCATGGACATCAATATTGCGAAGGCGTTTGCCTTGACGCTCCAAAATCCTGCTTCTAGAAAAATTAAGTAGAGACCTTAATGGTTCAGGCCCAGAGCTTCTGCCTCCCATAGTGTGTAACCTTGATCCAGCTGGTCTTAATTGAGAATAATCAAACTCAATGTCTTTACCTGTATACCAAGTTTCTAGACCTGTAGTTAAGGCGTCTCCCCAACCTTCTTTACTATCTTTAATAATATAAACCGGCAATTTCTTGCCAGTTTGGGGTTTTATTAAAGGCAGTTGTTGAACGAATCTACTTTCTACTGAAAAACCAAGACCCGCTCCACACATTAGAATATACATAATTTCTGAAAAATCCCTTAATTTTGTAGGAGCGATGTAAGAACAATTATATGCGCAAACATTACTGGCCTCAACAGCTTTGCCTGCTGACCAGACAAGTCTCATAGAAGGCATCGCTTCTTGATTCAAAATCGCCTGCCTTATTTTTTCGTATTCCTCTTCTTCCAATTTGCCTTTAATCCTTTTCTTCATAAAATTAACATAACGATCAACAGTTTCTATCCATGTCTCGCGACGCCCTTCGTTTTCTATCCAACGGGAATAAGTTCTGTAATAGATAAACTCACTAAATGGATTTTGAAAATATTTACTACTTTTTCTTACCAATTCTTTTATATCTTGGGGAACTTCCTTGCTTCTCTCCCTAATATTTGCCCTTTCGTGCCTATATATGATGTATGACTTAGCAGTTTTTGGAAAGTCCATTAGAATAAGCGATTCTTCAACTATATCCTGAATTTTTTCAATATCAGGAATTTGGTCCTTGTCTAGCCTTTTAGCTAAAGTTTTTACTACTCTTTCACTCACTCTTTGGGGGTGTCTAGAAAGATCCCCTTCTTGAGTAGCCTTCATTGCCTTATAAATAGCGCTAGTAATTTTGGTTTGATCAAAATTAACAACCCTTCCGTCTCTTTTTCTGACTTTTTCTATTTTACCGTCTAAAACTTTTAATGGTTGAATTTTCATTCTTACAAAAATTAATACTTGCCCAAAGAGCAAGATTGTTAAGTTAATGTATCTCTATAATAAACCTTACTGATGAGTTAGTCAAAAAGCTAAAAATTGTGAATAACTCAATTTTTTTTAAAAATTTCCCTTAGCTCCTGCTTTGTTTGTTCTAATATTCTTTTTTGTTCTTTGTCTAAATTTTTACCAGCCCTATTGATATAGAAATTAAGCATAGACATAGCGGACTGAAAGGGAGAAGCTTTTCTTCTTTTGCTCTCCAAAGCTGACTTTTTTAAAGACAAAGCAATCTTTCTGGGATTTTTAAAAGTAAAAACGCCTTTTTCTAAATCTAGAGCGTCACTTTTTTGAATAACCTTTTTTGACCAATTTTTACTTTTTTTATATTCCCCGCTCATCTTTTCATTCTATCAAAAAATCGCCTTAAAAGCGATTTTTTTGGTAAAAACAATCGTATATTCACTATGTGTTCCCCTAGATTTTACCCTCCTCAAGTCCCGAGTTTGGGCTCGTGCTCCCCCGGGAGGCACAAGCAAGTAGAACATAAAATGTTTTTGATCAAATTTGTACCATTGGCCGATTTATGGTGTCGCTGTAGCGTAACCACAAGGGCTCCCGCCCACTAGCAAAACGGGGACTGTCCCCCTAGTGTATGCCGGCGGCGATAAGGGTTATTTTAACTTCATCGGGTTTTAAGTTTTCGTCTATAATTGCTCCAAAAATAATCTTGAAGGCAGAAGTATTTTTTATAATTAATTTAGCCGCCTCTTCAACTTCCATTAAAGAAAGATTCTTGCCACCGGTGATATTAAATAAAATTCTTTTCGCTCCCTGAATTGGAAACTGCAAAAATTGGGAGTTGAGAGTAGTTTTAGAAGCTTGTTCTATTTTATCTTCCCCCCTGCCCACACCAACGCCGAACAAAGCAGAGCCAGAATCAGCCATTACCTCTCTGACATCGGCAAAATCAACATTTATCAAACCGGGCCTAATAATCAAATCAGATATTCCCTGAACCGCCTGCCTTAATATCTCGTCACAAAACCAAAAAGCAGATTCACAAGTTGTGTCTTCTTGAACTTGTGAAAGCAATCTATCATTTGGAATAACAAATAGAGTGTCAACCTCTTCTCTTAATTTTTTTTCTCCTAAAGTAGCTATTTTCTTTCTCTGGAATCCTTCAAAAGAAAAAGGTAAAGTGACTGCCCCGATTGTTAAAATATTGAGCTGTTTAGCTATGCCGGCAACCACCGGAGCCGCTCCGGAACCCGTACCCCCGCCTAATCCACAAACCACAAAAACGATATCTGCTCCTTCTAAAACTTTTTTGATTTCTTCCCTGCTTTCTTCGGCCGCCTTTTTGGCAATTTGAGGATTCATCCCGGCGCCCAATCCCTTAGTTAACTCTTTGCCAATCTGAATTTTAAGATCTGCTTTAGTTTTTTTTAAATCCTGAAAATCGGAGTTAATAGCAATAAGCTCAACCCCTTGAATTTTGCACTTAGCCATTCGGCTAATAGCATTTCCACCAGAGCCTCCAACGCCAATAACTTTTATTTTGGCTAATTCTTTTTTCATGGAGTAAGATTTTTCAAAAATTTAATAATTGAATTTAAGATATGGTTCTTGGGTGGAGTTCCTGCAACCTCTTCCGAACCCAAAAGGGCTAAACCCAAAACTACACTTAAGCTTGGGTCTGTGTCTAAACCTATAAAATCCTCACAAGTTCCCTTTCTAACTGGTAATTGCAATTGTTTCTTACAAGAATCTAATAAGCCGGTCAATTGAGAGCCCCCGCCAGTTAAAACTATTCCTGCGGGCAAGGCTTTTTGTTTGTGAATTTTTTTAAGCTCCTTTTCTATAAGCCCTAAAATTTCTGAAACCCTAGCTCTGCCAGCTTTCATTACTTTTTTAGGGTCAAACTCAAAAACTTCCTCTTCATTAAGTTTTATTTTTTCCTTTTTTCTTTTACTCTTAAAAATATAACCGCCGAAGTTCTTTTTTATCTCCTCGGCAATTTCTATATCAGTTTGTAAGGCAACGGCAATGTCTCTGGTAATGTTAGCTGAACCAACTGGAAGAACAACTAAGTGAATCAAGTGTTTTTCTTCAAAAACAGCTATACCGGTAGTTTCTGCCCCAATATCAATCATGGCTACTCCCAATTCCTTTTGTCTAGTATTTAAAACCGCCCGACTGGCTGCAAGAGGAGAAGCAAAAATTTCTCCTACGCTCAAATCGGCGTCTATAACAGAATCCATTAATTTTTTGATATACAAAGAGAATGCACTTACAGCCAAACCCCTAACTTCAAGCTTTATTCCTTTAATTCCCTCAATATCAATTAAGCCAGCTTGGCCATCTACAATAAACTCTCTGGGAAAAATATCTAAAGCTTCTTGATTAATAGGTAAATTTATATTTTTTGCTTCTGCTATTACCCTATTTATATCTTCTCGTGAAACTTTGTGGTCGGCTTTAGAAATAGCCACAGCTCCGTAAGCCTCTTCTCCATTTATGTGAGAACCATTAATATTAACAAAAACATCAGCAAGTTGATGGGGCTTAGCAATAGCTTTTAATCTTAAAGCAGTTTTTTTGACACTCTCTGAACAGCTTTCCGAATCTATAACCACTCCTCGACGCAAGCCTTCGGAAGATAAATTAAAATGAGTCAGAACTCCCAACTTCTCTCCTTCGGCTCTTTTTTGAGCCACTAAACCCTTAATACTATGTGAACCGATATCAAAAGCGGTAATAATATTTTTATTTCTAAACATAAAAATTAGAAAGATACTTTTTTTGTAAAACCTCCATTTTTTTTAAATCTTTGACTGTTCTATGATTATACCCCAAAAGATGTAAAATGCTATGGATAAAAGCCCTGGCTAATTCTTTTTTAAAATTTAAGCCTTGCTTTTTAGATTCTTTTTTAATAAAAGGCGGGCAAATAATTACTTCTCCTAATTGTAGCAAATTTTTTGGAGGAAAAACAAATTTTTTGCCTTCTTGATAACAAAAAGACAAAACATCTGTGACCTTATCTTGATGCCTATATTTTTTATTAAATTCTCTTATTGTTTTTTCGTCCACTAAAAGTACAGAAATTTCCCCCTCCTTTTTTTCTCCTTTTAAGACTTTGTCGGCTATAAGAATAAAAAACCTCTTATTGAAAGAGGTTTCTAAAAAATTTAAAAGCTCAATCATAGAGCCTCTCTCTGATAATCTTATTTACCAAACTGCCATCAGCTCTGCCTTTTATTTTGGGCATTATTTCAGCCATAACCTTGCCTATATCTTTTATACTTTCGGCTTTGATTAAAGCTATTGCCTCATCCACAACTTTTTTAATGTCTTCCTGACCTAATTGCTCTGGCAAATAATTCTTTAAAATTTTATTCTCTTGCTCTGTCTTTTTAACTAAATCTTCTCTTCTGCCCTTTTTAAATTCCTCTATTGCTTCTTTATTTTTCTTTAGACTTGAAAAAGCTAAAAGTTTTATTTGCTCATCATTTAATTCAATTTCTTCTCCTGTTTGGGTTCTTGCTTTTTTTTCTTGATTGATAATTTCATTCAAAAGAAGGCGTAGGGTTGAAACCTCGTCTTTGTTCTTTTGTTTTAATGCAATTTTTAGATCTTGGCGAATAGTTTGTTTTAAAGACATCAAAGTTTGCCTAATTTCTCAAGCTTTTTGTATTCTTCTTGAATCTGTAATTTACGTAAAGCTGCTCTTTTTTTAAGCTTAGAGCTTTTTGGACGATTTTTGAATTGGGCTTTTTTTATCCTATAAACCAAACCGCTTCTTCTTAAACCGCGAACGAACCGACTAGCAAGCTGTCGGCTGTTTTCTCTTTCTCTTTTTTCTACTTTTAATCCAGTCATAATACAATAGTTTTAAACTTAAAAATTCAACTTGTCAAACTATTTTAACTTTTTTTTGACTTCATCAATAAGTTTAGCCATCTTAAGGGAAGATTGTTTTCCATCTTTCATATCACGCAGAATGATAGAACCATTTTTAGCCTCTCTTTCTCCTAAAATCAAAGTGTATTTTGCTCCCAATCTATTAGCTAATTGCAATTGTTTGCTAAGAGAATCTCGACTCAAAGAATAATTAATCTTAAGATTCGCTTTTCTAAATTCTTCTAAAAGATTAAGGACTTTAATCTTAGCTAAATCTCCGAGTTGGGCTAAAAAAATTTCCGATTCTTTTGGACCCGAAACAATTAATTCTTTCTCTTTTATAACTTGAATAATTCTCTCTACCCCGCCAGCTGCTCCAAATGCCGAAACTTCTTTCTTAAATAATTGTTTTACTAGGTCGTCATAGCGGCCTCCGCCAATCAGTGTTCCTTGATTTGTTATTTCTTTACTTTTAGACTTAATCTCAAAAACCGTTTTTGTATAATAATCTAGTCCTCTAACTAAATAAGGATTAAGATTATAGGGAATAGACAATTCGTCTAAAAATTCCAAGATTATTTTTAGATGACTGTGGCAATCTTTGCAAAGATGGTCTAATATTTGAGGACAGCTCATCACAACTTGCTGACAATTTTCATTTTTACAATCAAGAATACGCAAAGGATTGGTTTTTAAACGCCGCTGGCAATCAAAACACAAAAATTTTTCTTTTTTCTTTAAACAGCTAACTAAATTTTTTTTAGCAATCTTTTTACATTCTTTACAACCAATGCTATTGATTTCCACAACAATATCCCTTATGCCTAATCCTTCTAAAATTTTAGTGCATAGATAAATTACTTCTACGTCCACCATTGGCTTTTTAGAGCCAAAAACTTCAAGATTAAATTGATTAAACTGTCTAAGTCTACCGGATTGAGGTCTTTCGTGCCGAAAAAGTGGACCAAAAGAAAAAAGTTTAACTGGCTGTGGCAAAGACATCATTCCATTCTCAACATAGGCTCTTGCTAAAGCCGGAGTAAATTCCGGCCGAAGAGCTAAAAGATCGCCTCCTTTGGTTTTTAGAGTATACATTTCTTTTTCTACGACATCAGTATCTTGGCCAGTACCTTTTTCAAAAAGTTCTGCCTTCTCAAGAATCGGCGTATCTAATTTGAAAAATCCGTAGAATTGACTAAAAGTTTCAGCTATTCTTAAAACTTTGTCATAATAAGGATAATCTTTTGGCAAAATATCCTTCATGCCGGTAACCCTTTGAAGTGAGACTTTGGATTTGCTCTTTTTTTTAGCACGTTTTTGAGGAGACATAAGTTATTCTTTAGCAAAAATTTGCATCTTTAAAAGTCTAAAAACACTTTTTCCAATAATAAAATTTTCAGACAAAGGCCCGAAATTTCTTGAATCATAAGAAGAGCCCCTATTATCTCCCATAACAAAATATTCATTATTTTGAAGCGTAATTATATGTTGACCAGAAGTTTTGGTTCCTTTTGGCAAATAGGAACTTTCATCAAAAAGATTAAATTCTTCATCTTTTTTTATATAAATATTTCCATCAGCTAATTTTATAGTTTCTCCGGGTAAAGCAATAATTCTTTTAATAAAACGTTGCGAGGTGTCGTTGGGGTTATAAAAAACTATTACATCTCCCCTTTCTGGCTCACCTAAACGATAAGAAATTTCATCAATTATGAGATAATCTAAATCATGAAAATTAGGCTCCATACTAGCTCCCCTAACAAAAAACGGCTGGAAAACAAAAACTCTGATAGGAATAACTATCAAAAGAGCAATTATGGTGATTTTTAAAATTTCAAAAATAAAAAGCAGTAATTTGTTCATATTCCGTTTATTCTACTACAGCCTCAATTTTTTGGCAAATAAATCCATAAAATTCCTAAAAA
The DNA here is from genome assembly GCA_964638595.1 of uncultured Candidatus Saccharibacteria bacterium. Taxonomy (GTDB): domain Bacteria; phylum Patescibacteriota; class Minisyncoccia; order Minisyncoccales; family PEYH01; genus CAZWQR01. The sequence goes on along the minus strand of CAZWYU010000040.1, from coordinate 566 downwards.
CAATTATCTCAAACACAAGCCAAATAAAAACTTAAATATCTAAATAACTAACCAAACAATCAAAATAACACATATAAAAAAGGGGGTCGAGGGAGGACCCGACCCCTGATCTAGTGGAGAGAATGGGAAATACTTTTCGTCAATAATAAATTTTTTCTATTTCTCTTCGAGCTATTTTTGCTACTCGAAGACCATTTAGTTCTGGACTATTTGGTCCTTCTATGTGAATTTCACCCGCTAAACATTCGCGAAGAAATTCAAAAAAAATCTCCTCTTTTATTGAGTCGTGCAATTTATACCAATTATTTGCACACCAATGGTTATAGTCTGCGAACATTTCTTCCATTTTGTCCCCCTTCTCTGTTGTAAAATATGTGCTAAAATTCACCTCCTTTTTCAAAGGATATCAAAAAAAGAAAAAATATCAAGCTCTCGTAACAGTTTACATAATATCATCAACCCAAGAAGGTTGATAAAACTATGAAAGAAAGATATTTTAATATTCATATAACAATATATAGAAACATTCTACTTAAAGCTAATAAAATAGCTTTCTAAAAAGCCAT
>CAZWYU010000039.1:0-9102 GCA_964638595.1 uncultured Candidatus Saccharibacteria bacterium | reverse complement strand
TTGTTCTTTAAATTTCTGAATATTCTTTTTGGTAGTTATCGAAGGATGAATGCCTGTCTTAATAGCATAATTCTCTGCCGGAAGACCAAAAGCATCCCATCCCATCGGGTGCAAAACATTGAAACCGTTCATTCTAAAATAATGAGAAATAATGTCAGTTCCAATATAGCCTCTGGGATGGCCAACATGCAAACCAGCACCAGAAGGATAAGGGAACATATCAAGAACAAAAAACTTTTTCTTTTTAAAATCAATTTTTGCTTGAAATATCTTTTCTTTCTCCCAATAACTCTGCCATTTTTTTTCTATTTTTTGAGGATTATAGTCTTTCATATTTTTTTATTTTAACTGAAAATTGACTTTTTTTCAACAAAAAAGGCCGAGCTCATGCCCGACCCAAAATTTTAAAATTAGTAGCCATATATTTTCAAAAAGCAAAGAGCAACAACAACGCCAAATAGACAAATATAGAAAACTTTTCTCCTAACAGCCTTTGGAAGCTCTAAATATCCTTTCCATCTCATAGAAAACCTCCTTAATGTGCAAGATATTATATACTAAAACTTTTATTATAATTGTCAAATGGACTATTGAAAAAAAAGTTTTTGGGCATTTTCGGTTGTTTGATTTTCTATCTCTCTTACAGATCTTTTTTTGATGTTTGCAATCTCTTTGGCTATTTCTTTCACGGCTAAAGGAGTATTTCTGTCTTTACCAGAAGGAGAAAGATAGGGACAATCTGTTTCAATCAAAAGTTTTTCTAAGGGAGTTTTTTTAATAACGTCTTTTAAATTCAATTTAAAAATTATGCCGTTAAATCCTATATTAAAACCTAACTCCAAATATTTTTTAAGTTGAGTAATATTTCCGGTAAAACAATGGATAACTCCTTTGTATTTTTCATGATAAATATCTTGTTGAGATACAAAAATCTTCAATAAATCCTCGTGGGCTTTACGACAATGTATAATCAAGGGCAAATCTAATTCTTTTGCTAGTTTTAATTGTTTCAAAAACAAAATCTCCTGATTAAGTTTGAATCCTTTTATCTTTAGCTCTGTTTTCGGCTGATAAAAATAATCAAGTCCAATTTCTCCAATAGCTACTACTTTTTTATCTTGAGCCAGTTGTTTATATTTTTCATAGTCAAATTCTTTTTCAAAAGGTGATTCCTTTTTTAAAATTTCTGCTTCGCTTATCTTTCTAGAATCTTCTATTCCTAAATTAATAGGATGAAGTCCAACAGCCGCATAAACTCCCTGCTCAAATTTTTGAGCTAAATTAACTGCTATTTCTGAAGTAAAATAATTGGTTCCTACATTAATTAACCAAACATTTTCTTTAAGACATTGTCTTGCTAGATTTTCCCTATCCCTAACAAAAGTAGCAAAATTTAGATGGGCGTGTGTATCAAAAAACATAGCTAGATATTAATTTTTAATTTCTAATTTCTAATCAATTTCTAACCCCCATCTTTTTTTAAAAAAAAGAGGGGGTAAATTTTCAATTATCAATTTTCAATCAATTATCAATTCCTCAATTTTCAATTCTGCTTCGGAGCGCATATACCGTATATCGTATAATACAATTGTTATGTTATGTTATGTTATGTTATCTTGTCTTATCTTGCGTTATGTTTTGTTTTATACGCAATACGCTATATGAAATACGAATTATGCGATTTACAATTCACGGTTCGTGATTCTTTCCGTGTTCCGTGTTATGGATTACGAATTCTCATGCACAATATGATATGCCATATAGGCTACAAAAAAATTAAATTCGGGGGAATAACGCCTCGGATTTTTGGGTTTCTAACTGTTCAACTATCTTTTTGCTTGTATAAGGCAAGAAAGGCTCAAGCAATTCAGCTATCTCTTTCAAAGCAAACAGACAATTTCCTATGACCTTCTTGGCATTATCTCTTTCCTCCCAGGGTTTTTCTTTTTCAATATATTTATCGCAAAAAGCAACTAATTCCCAAATAACGGCTAAAGCTTCGTTAAATTTAAAATCATCAAGCAATTCATTCCTAGATCTCTTGGCTTTTTGAATTTCTTCTCCTAGTCCTTTATTATCAAACCTAGGTTCAATATTTTTTGCTAAAGTTAATACTCTAGCCAATAAATTGCCAAGACCTTTAGCTAAATCAGCACTATAGCGTTCTTCAAATTTTTCATAAGTAAAATCTCCGTCCTTTGAAGGAGGAATTTCCCTTAAAAAGAAATAGCGAACTGGATCTGTGCCATATTTTTCCACTAATTCATAAGGACTAACCACGTTACCAAGAGATTTAGACATTTTCTGTCCCTGTGATGTTATATAACCATGGACGAATAGAGTATTTGGTAAAGCAAGACCCGCGGACAATAAAGCTGCTGGCCAATATAGAGCATGAAAAGTTAAAATACCTTTGCCAATACAATGAATTTTATTATTGTTTTCTAACCAAAAATCTTTAAATTTTTCACTATCTTGAGCATAATCCAGTGCGCTTACATAGTTTATAACCGCATCCCACCAACACCAAAATTTCTGACTTTTGTCGCCCGGAACATCAATTCCCCAACCATGAGCTCTTTTTGTAGAACGAGAGATACAAACATCTTCTAATCCTTGATTGATAAAAGCAAGAGCTTCGTTTTTTCTAGATTCAGGAATAATTTTATAATCATCACTTTCTATTAAAGACCTCAATTGGTCTTCATGTCTAGATAATTTGAAAAAATAATTTTCTTCTTCAACCAATTCAGGCTTAATTTTGTGCTCAGGACAGAGTCCATTAACTAAATCTTTTTCCTTTAAGAACTGCTCGCACTCTACACAATAAAGACCTTTATATTTCTTTTTATAAATATCTTTCTGACATAAGTGCCAAAATCTTTCAACTGCTTTAACATGCCTATTCTCTGTGGTTCTTATAAAATCATCTAAAGAAACATTAAGAGCTTTTTTTAATCCTCTAAAGCTTTCAGAATTCTTATCAGCAAATTCTCTAACCGAAAGTTTAGCTTTTTCTGCTGCACTTGTAATTTTTAAACCATTTTCGTCCGTCCCACTTAGAAAAAAAACATCATAACCCAAACTTCTCTTATAACGCGCCAAAACATCGGCTTGGATCAATTCTAAAGCAAAGCCAACGTGAGGCTTTGCGTTAACGTAAGGCAATGCTGTTGAAATGTAAAATTTTTCTTTACTCATTAATACATCAATACATCGGGAATACATCGGGAACGACACGTCGGGGACAACGACACGTCGGGGACAGTCCCCGAAAAATTACAGGTAAAAATCGGCTGTAAACCCTTGATATTACTGAATTATTATACCATAAAAATTACGATGGTACAAATTTGATTAAATTTATGGAGAAAATTCTATCTCTTATATTACATCATCTTTTCCAGAATAAAATCGGGAAGTTTTTCAATTTCTAGTCCTGCATTTACATATTCAATATAATTATTTCTCCCCATTTCTATATCTCCCCCCCAAAAACTCAAAAACTTCTCTTCATCAATCAAAATTTTCTGATTATTCTTTGCAAAATATGAAGTAAAGCTCCCCCATTTCCATTCTTCCGGAGACTCTACTAATTTTGCCCTTACTGGATTTAAATCAATATAGCGTGAAGCTTCTCTAAAATAAGATAATTTTTCAATTGGACTACTATAAAATCTATCTTGGAACAAATGTCCTGAAGTTTGATATCTTCTTTTAAAATAAATTGCATATAAGAAATTAACTCTATGCATAATTTTTGAAACAGAATAATTTTTGGTCTCTATCTCTAGATGATAATGATTGGGCATTAAAGAATAACAATAAAGATAAAAGGGAAATTTTCTCTTGACTTCTGACAAAATTAAGACAAATTTTCTATAATCACGAGGACTTCTAAAAATCCTTTTCTCATTATTCCCTCGAGAAACAATGTGATAAATTTGACTTAGGGCTATAGTGTTTTTACGAGCTTTTCGGGACATTTCATAAAAAGTTAAAAATATGAATCAAATTTGTACCATCGGCTATTTTATGGTATAATAATCTCTTAACCATGCGGGTTTACGGGGAATTTCGGTTGCACAGCTTCGGGGGACTGTCCCCGGATTACAATTACAAATTCTCCTTTGGTGCTGTCTCTATTCAATTTCTCTATTATAATTTTAGGTTTTCCCCTATAAATTGTCTCAAATTTTTTAGTTAGCTCTCTGCCCAAGACTATTTCAAAATCAGGATGGAGCTCATTTAATGTTTTTAAAATTCGGTGGCAAGATTCATAAATTATTACAGGATATTCTGATTCCTCAATTTTTTTAAAAAATTTTTTCCTCTTTTTTTTGTTAGGCGGAAAACCTAAAAATAAGAATTTGTCTAACGGCAGACCAGAAACTGAAGCAATAGCTGTAAGAGCGCAGGGACCGGGAATAGGAATAATTTTTGTCTTGGTTGTTTTAACAACTTCAGCTATCAATTGATTGCCGGGGTCAGAAATCCCAGGAGTCCCAGCGTCGGTAACCAAAGCTAAATTTCTGTCTTCTTTTAAATAATTCAGGATTTGTTCAACTTTTCTCAATCTGGAATGTTGATGATAACTTATGACAGGTGTTTTAATATGAAAAGCATTCAACAATTTTTTTGTTCTCCTAGTATCTTCAGCTAAAATAAAATCAACCCTTTTAAGAATATCAAGGGCTCTCTTGGAAATATCGTTTAAATTACCTATAGGAGTGGCAACTACAAAAAATTTCGGCATATTAGGTTTCGGCTCCATGCCTTCGCTCTAAAAAGCCTTTTATAAACTCATAAATCATTCCCACTAGAGGAATAGCTAAAATTGCCCCCAGTATCCCCCAAAGCTTCGCTCCAATCAATAGAGATATCAAAACCAAAGAAGGAGAAAGACGAAGATACTTTTTTGTTAAAACAGGCATTAAAACATAGTTCTCTATTTCTTGAGCAAGAAAAAAAGCTATTACAAAAATTAAGGCTTTTTCTAAACTGCCCACGGCTAAAATAAATAAAGCAATTACTAAACCGCTAAAAAGTGGACCAATGGTAATAACAATGTTAGAAAAACCGGCCAAAAGCCCAAAAAAGGCTGCATAAGGGATCTTGAGAACTAAAGTGATAGCACTAGCAGACAAACCGATAAAAAGACAGCAGATTATTCTGACTCCAAACCAAGAAGCAATTTTCTTTTGGGTTTTTTTCCAAAGCTCTTTAATATAATTCTTGTATCTTTGGGGAGAAGCAAGTTCAACGACATGAGCCAATCCTTCCTGTTCTAAAGATAGAAAAAAAGCGATAGCAAAAATACTAAATGTAGAAACCAGGCCTCCAAAAAAGGCAGCCATAGCAGTAAAAATATTATTTGAAGCTCCGCTAAGAATATTGCGAACACCATTAGAAAATATATTAAAATCTTCCTCAACGTTTATTTCTAAAAATTCTAAATAAGGAGTTAGCTGATTTAAATAATCGGGCAATTGATCAATAAAAATTTTAAGTTCGTTTAACAAAAAAATAAATACAAAATAAAGGCCAACTGCCAAAATCAAAAATAAAACTAAATAGACAATAATAGTGGCTAAAGTGCGAGGCATTCTGAATTTTTTAAAAATCCGAAATTTCCTCAAAAAATTAATAGCTGGATTAAAGAGAATTGAGATTATCAAGGCAAAAACAAACCAAATCAAAATATCTCTGACCAAAAAGAAAAAATAAAGGGTAGTTAAGGAAAAGATAATTTTAACAATCGTTTCCCAAGAAACATCTAAAACCCCTTGCCTTTTAGGCTCGACATAAATTTGCTTTTCTTCATCCATTTTTTTATTTTAAAACTCTTTAAGCAAATTATCAAACCTTTTCTTATCTTTAAAAGGTCCAATAAGAGCTAAATTTAAATTTTCGGACTTAAAAATATCTTTAGCTACTTTTAGAATATCTTCTTTCTTAACTTTATAAATTTTTCTTAAAAATTCTTGAGGAGTCAGAGCTTGATCTAATAAAAGTTCTTGAGTGCTATAGAAAGAAGCCAAAGAATCGGATGTCTCTAAATTAAGACTTAATTTGCCTTTTAAATAATCTTTAGCTTTTTGGAGTTCTTCTTCTTTTATTCCTAATTTTCTAATTTTTTTATATTCTTCTAAAATTGCTTTGACAGCTTTGTCAACTTTATTATTGTCAATTCCGGCCCTAGTAATCAAACTGCCGCTGTCTGGGTCGAGTTCAGTTCTGGTAGCTATATAATAAGATAAGCCTAGCTTCTCCCTTACTTCAGTGAAAAGCCTAGAACTCATCATTCCGCCTAGAGCCACTGCCAGTAGCTCTAAAGCAAACCTTTGAGGATGAAACAAATTAAAAGTTCTAAATCCTAAACAAAGATGAGTTTGGTCAGTTTTTTTATAATGAATTAAAGACATTGGATTTTTTTGTTCTTCTTTCACTACAGGTTTTTTTATGTCTTTACTTTTTTCTAAATTCTTAAAATAATTTTTTGTTTTTTTAATAGCTTTATTAGAATCAAAATTTCCAGCAATACAAACTAAAGTGTTGTCACCTGTATAAAATTTCTTCCTATAACTCAAGAGTTTTTTTCTATTAACGCCAAGAATAGTTTCTCTATTGCCAATCACGCGCCAGCCAGCTGGCTGATCTCCATACAAAACTTCTTTCCAAAGATTTTGGACATAAATCATAGGATTATCCAAATACATATTGAGTTCTTCTATAATTACCCCCTTTTCTTTAGCGACCTCCTTTTGAGGAAGTAACGAATTAAGATAAATATCTGAAACCCAATCTAAAGCTAATTCAAACTGGCCTTTCTCTACTTTAGCAAAATAACCAGTATATTCTTCTCCGGTAAAAGCGTTAAAATTGCCTCCTATTTTGTCGAGAGTCTCGGCTACAGATAGTGGAGTAGGTCTTTTTTTGGTTCCTTTAAAAAACATATGTTCCAAAAAATGAGAAATACCATTTATATCTTTGTGCTCATATTTGCTTCCCACTTTAGCTAAAACTAAAACAGTCACCGCTTGGGTGCTTTTATCAGGAACCAATAAAATTTTTAAGCCATTTTTCAATTCTATTTTTTTATACATATTTTATATATAACATAACTGAAAACAAAATCAAATATCTAAAAGAGCGCCGAAGCGCTCTTTTTTTTATTTCTTACCTTTTTTCTTAGCCATTGGTCTAGGACTCTTTTAAAGCCCAGATTTAGTGAGAAATTTGAAAGCGACCAACTCTTTCAATATTCTCTACTTAAATTATATTTTTTTTAAAAAAAATGTCAATGCTTATTAAACCTATTGTTCATTCTTTGACTAAAATTATGCCAATCTCTAATGCCCCACCAAAAAGAATTTCTTCTATGACATCTCAAAATCATAATTAAAGCAACAACAATTAAAACCGAAGGCCAAATAAATCCCCAGATGTCTTCAGCAATAATCCCCATTGCTTTTAATAAAAAGAAAATACCGATGATAAGTAGCGTAAAGGCAAAAATCATTTACTTTTTTTAATTATTTTTTTATAAGTTTTGCTTTTTCTGCGTTCAATAACCAAAATTTGAATAGAATTTTTTCTATTTTTTACACAATTTTAATAACATCAATTATTTAATTTTTCTCCTAAATAATTTTTTAAGTTATCAATCTTTACTCTTTCTTGCTTCATTGTGTTACGGTCTCTTACTGTAACATCTTCATCTTTTAATGTCTCAAAATCAACTGTCACACAAAAAGGTGTTCCAATTTCATCCTGCCTGCGGTACCTCCTGCCAATTGCCCCTTTCTCGTCATGCTGACACATAAAATTAGACAAAAGCATTCTATATATTTCTTTGGCCTTTTTTACTAATTCTGGTTTGTTTTTCAATAAAGGCAAAACAGCTATTTTAATAGGAGCTAATTTTTTATTAAGTTTCAAAACAGTTTCTGTTTCTTTAGTAGATTTTGTAGTCTTTGTTCTTCCACCACTGACTTCTTGATAAGAATCTGCTAGAAAAGCAAGTAAACTTCTTTCTACTCCTACTGATGTTTCTATAACATAAGGAACAAAATCTTCATTTTCTATTGGATCTTTATATCCTAAATCTTCTTTACTAAACTTTTTGTGGCGGGACAAATCCCAATCTCCTCTATTATGAATCCCTTCAATCTCCTTCCAACCAAAAGGAAATTCATATTCTAAATCAATTTGTCTTTTGGCATAGTGAGCTCTCTCTTTTTCTGGAATTTCCTGCATTCTTAGCTTTTTCTTATCAATACCCAAATTGATATACCAATCTAAACGTTCCTTCTTCCAAAAATCAAACCATTTATCTGCTTCTTGAGGATTACAAAACCACTGCATTTCCATTTGTTCAAATTCACAGGTTCTAAAGATAAAATTTTTGGTTGTAATTTCGTTTCTAAAAGCTTTTCCAATTTGAGCAATTCCAAATGGAATTTTTTTTCTCATTGTCTCTAAAACATTTTTAAAATTAACATAAATTCCCTGACAAGTTTCTGGTCTTAAATAGGCAACAGTATTCTCATCTTCTATTGAGCCAACAAATGTCTTCATCATTAAATTAAACTGTTTTGGCTTTGTGAGTTGACCACCGCATTCTGGGCATTTGTTTTCTTTAAGCTCCTCTTTTTTATATCTTTTATGGCATTTTTTGCATTCAACTAATTCATCGGCAAAACCAGCAGACAGGTGGCCCGAAGCCTGCCAAACTTTTGGAGACATAAGAATAGCAGCGTCTAATCCTACTATATCTTCTTCTCTCCTAAACATAGAGTCTAACCAGTGCTTTTTAATATTATTTTTTAGAAGCACTCCCAAAGGACCAAAATCATAGCTAGAAGAAAAACCGCCGTATATTTCGGAGGAGGGAAAAACAAAGCCCCTTCTTTTACATAACGATATTACTTTTTCCATTGTTGTTAGCATAATAGATAGTTTAGGCCCGCCTTCGTTAAAAACTTCGGCGGGTGCTCAATTTTGTTGCCAAATCATAGATTTGGACAAAAGTGGCAAAAAACAAAGCCCCTTCTTTTACATAACGATATTACTTTTTCCATTGTTGTTAGCATAATAGAT
>CAZWYU010000038.1:0-6961 GCA_964638595.1 uncultured Candidatus Saccharibacteria bacterium | reverse complement strand
AAATAAAAAACCGTCACAAAAAGACGATTTTCTATGCGGGGACGACCGGATTTGAACCGGCAACCTCCACTGTGACAGAGTGGCGATCTAACCAGTTGATCTACGCCCCCATTTAATAAATACTGATGAATTTATTTATCTCTCCATTATTGATGCCGGTGGTTGGATTTGAACCAACGACTTGATCCTTATGAAGAATCCGCTCTAACCCCTGAGCTACACCGGCATAAGAGAAAATGAGTTATTGAGACTCACTAACTCTTTTTATGTTGCGGGGCCTGGAGTTGCACCAGGGTCTGGGGCTTATGAGACCCCCGAGATACTACTTCTCTACCCCGCTCTAAAACTTATAATAAAAAATTTTATGCTTATTGTCAATGAGTTAAATTATTTATCTCCTTTAAAGCTTTTTGATAAACTTCTATAATTTTTTGAGCATTTTTTAAGGTAATGCCTTTTTTGGGCTGGTCCATTAATTTTTCAAGATATTCCCTGACTTTTTCTATATCCTCAAAGTTTTTCAAAGTTTCTGGCTCTCTTTTTCTATCTTCTAATTCCTTTTTCAACATTTTCTCGGCGTCAAGTATTGCCAATTTGCACTTCAACTCATCCTTGGTATCAATTTTATCCAAAATTCTCTGCCAATCACTAGTCTCAATTTTTTGCATTGTTTTTCTCTGCTGGGCGATAAAATTGCTTAAGCTTTCTTGAGGTTTTTTTTCAATATCTCCTTTAATCTCTTTCTCTTCTACTATAAACTTTTTCTCCTTTTTGCTTTTTTCTTTTTTCCTAATTCTTTTAAGAAGACTAAAATCCTCTAGCCAGTCCAAAAACAAAAAATTTTTATAACTACTTATTTTGAAAAACCAAATTATTAAAATAGCCAAGAATACAGAAACGCTAATAAGAACAATCTTTAAAGGAAATAAAGCTTTCTGCAAGTCAGCAGAAGTTATACTGTCAATAATTTTGTCCAATATCCCTAATGGGTCCATAGCTTTTCAACAATTTTTGCTGTTTTTAAAAGTTTCTCATCTTGAAGAACTGGAGCTATAAGCTGAATTCCTATCGGTAGATTATTAACCTTTCCTGCCGGCAGGCTAATAGCCGGTAAACCGGCTAAGTTGGCCGGCACGGTTAAAAGGTCGGCCACATACATAGAAAGAGGATTATCAATTTTTTGCCCAATTTTAAAAGGCAAAAAGGGAGAAGTCGGCGCCAAAATAAAATCAACTTCTTTAAAAGATTCTTCAAAATCTTTTATTATTTTACTCCTAACTTTCAGAGCGCGCAAATAATAAGCATCATAATAACCAGAAGACAAAACATAAGTTCCAAGCATAATTCGACGTTTAATTTCTTTGCCCAAGAATTCCCCTCTTGTTTTAAAATAAACATCTATCAAATCTTCGCCTTCTTTAGAAGAACCATATTTTATTCCTTCGTAACGAGCCAAATTACTAGAAAGTTCTGCTGGCATTATAATGTAATAACAAGCTACTCCGTATTTTAAATGGGGCATTTTTAATTCCTTAAAATGAACCCCTTCTGCTTCTAAAATTTTAATGGCTCTATCGGTCAAAGTTAAAATTTCTTTATCTATGCCTTTAGAAAAAAGCTCTTTTGGCAAACCAATAACTAAGTTCTTCAATTCTTTAGCTTCCCCTTTTGGTATTTCTAAACTAGTTGAATCCATCTTATCTTTGCCTTTTATAATCTCAAAAACAATTTCTATATCCTCGACTGAATTAGCTATTGGTCCGATCTGGTCTAGGGAAGAAGCCATAGCTATCAATCCATAGCGAGAAACAGCACCATAAGTTGGTTTAAAACCAACCACATTACAAAAAGAAGCCGGCAATCTTATAGAGCCGGCCGTGTCAGAACCTAAGGCACAACAAGCCAATTCAGCTGCTACTGCCACCGCCGATCCAGAAGAAGAACCCCCGGGAACATATTCTAAATTGTAAGGATTTTTTGTGTTCCCAAAAGCAGAATGTTCGCCAGAAGAACCGCAAGCAAATTCGTCTAAATTAGTTTTACCAATAATAATTGCTTGGGCTTTCTCTAGTTTATTAACTACGGTAGCATTATAAGCAGACTTGTAGTTTTTTAATATATTAGAAGCCGCAGTAGAAACTTCTCCTTCAACTAAAATGTTATCCTTTAAGGCAATTGGAATACCGGCTAAAGGTGAACTTGTCAAATCTATTTTCTCGGCTTGACTAAGCGCTTTTTCATCAAAAATATTTAAAAAACTATTGAGTTTTTTGTCTTTTGATTCTATTTTTTCTAAATAATTCTGTACCAGTTCTTTTGCGCTAAACTGTTTATTTAAAAGACCTTCTCTTATTTTTTTAATTGATTCTGCCATTAAAAATGGATTTAACTTTTACAAAATTATCTTTTTTATGAGGTGATAATTCTACTAAACTAATACCTTTCTTTTGTAAAGAAAAAATATCTTTCCTTAAAATATTTTGAAGCAAACCTGAATTACTATAAGCATTAACATCTCCAATTTCTATTTCCTTTAATTTATCAACATAATCCAAAATGGAAGAAAGCTCTTTTTGTAAGATTAAGAGCTCTTCTTCTGTAAAAGCTATTCTAGCCAATTTGGCTATATTTTTTACCTCTTCTAATTCAATCATTTTTCATAAGGTTGGCGTGGAGCTTGCAGTTCTTCTCTTTCTATTAAAACATCTTCCAACTCATCTAAATTTTCTAAAACCATACCTGCCCCGCGCACTACCGCAGTTAAGGGATCTTCAATAATTTTAGTAGGAATCTTGGTTTCCTTGGTTATTAATTCATCTAATCCTCTCAACATTGAACCACCCCCAGCTAAATAAATACCACGCGACATAATATCAGCTACTAACTCTGGCGGAGTATTTTCAATAGTATCTTTCACAACACTAACCATTTGTCTAACTGATTTTCCAAGGGCATTTCTGATATTAATATCACCAACTATAACCTCTTCTGGCAATCCAGTAATTAAATTTCTTCCTCTGATAGGGGTCTCGGTCTTATCTTTCGGTTTTTCTTTTTTAAAATTATAAGCAGAACCAATTTTAATCTTCACCTTTTCTGCTGTTCGAGTACCAATTAATAGGCGATATTCTTCTTGGCAATAATCTATAATATCTTGGTCAAGCCTATCTCCGGCAACCTTTAAACTTTCAGCTAAAACTATGCCTCCTAAAGAAATAACTGCTATATCAGTTGTCCCGCCGCCAATGTCAATTATAAAATTTCCTCCAGCCTCTTGAATAGGCATTCTAGCTCCAATAGCTGCCGCAATAGGTTGTTCTACTAAATAAACTTTTCTAGCTCCGGCATTTAGAGTAGCATCTCTCACAGATTTTTTTTCTACTTCGGTTAAATTACAAGGAATTCCAATAATTACTCTTGGTCTGGGAAAAATAGTTTTTCTTTTATAAGCCTTTTCTATAAAATATTTAAGCATTTGTTCGGCTACCTCAAAATCGGAAATCACTCCTTTGACCAAAGGCCTCGTAGCAACTATGTGCATAGGCGTTCTGCCAACCATTTTTTTAGCTTCATCGCCAATAGCTAAAACTTGGCCAGTCTTTTGGTTAACCGCCACAACAGAAGGTTCCGTAGCAACAATCCCCTCTCCTTTTACATATACAAGAGTTGTTGCTGTTCCTAAATCAATAGCTATATCTTTAGAAAAATTTACAAATAAATTATTTATCATAGAAATTAGATTTCATCAGTTCTTTAATTTTAATAAGTTTAACTTCTCCGCTAGCTCTTTTCCTAAGCTCCACACTATCTTTTTCTAAAGTCTTTTTGCTAATCACTATTCGGTAAGGAATTCCAATTAAGTCAGATTCTATAAATTTCTCTCCGATACTTACATTTTTCCGATCATCATACATCAATCTATCTAAAAATTTATTTCCGTCTTGATAGATTTTTTCAGCGGTTTCTTTTAATCTTTTATCTTCAATTTCCACTGGAATAATATGAAAAAGGAAAGGAGCTAATTCCTCGGGCCAAATGATACCTTTTTCGTCATTATTAGCTTCTACCACAGTAGATATCAATCTGCCAACACCAATGCCATAAGAGGCCATTATAATAGGATGCTGATTGTCCTCTTTGTCTCTAAAGGTTAAGTCAAAAGCTTCAGAGTACTTGGTACCTAAAGGAAAAATATTACCTATTTCAATTCCTCTCTCTTTTTTCAAGGGACTGCCACATTTTGGACACTTTTCACCTTCATCATACTCGGCAACTTCTTTATTCTGAGCAAAACCGCACTTATCACAAAAAATAACAGTATCTTCTCCAACTGGAGTTATTGCTTGAAATTCATCTGTATAATCTTTGGTAAATCCCTCTCCAGAAGCTTTAACCCGCAAAGCTTTTAAACCACATCTCTCAAAAATTTTCAAATAACTTTCAGCTACCTTCTCATAATATTCTTCAAAATCCTTTTGACTGGCATGAAAACTGTATAAATCTTTCATTATAAACTCACGGGTCCGCAATAGTCCACCAGTATATCTCATTTCGTTCCTAAATTTATTTTGAAATTGAAAAAGTCCGATAGGCATATCTTTATAAGAAGTTATTCTGCCTTTAGCAATTTTAGCCATTATTTCTTCATGAGTAGATCCAAGAGCAAACTCTTTTTTATGCTGGTCTCTTACTTTAAACAAAGGAGGTTTAATATTTTCCCATCTGCCAGTTTTTTGCCAAATAGCTTTTGGATGTAGGCTTGGTAAAAAAACTTCTTGTGCTCCTATTTTTTCCATTTCATCCCTGATAACTGAAACTATATTTTGGTGAACTTTCCATCCTAAAGGCAAAAAGCTGTAAATTCCAGCTCCTAGCTGATCAATAAAATCAGCTTTGTATAAAAGTTGGTGAGAAATAGCCTCTATTTCTTGTGGACAATTTTTTTTAGTTTTACAAAAAAGGTTTGATTGGTACATTTTATTAATTTCTAATTTTTAATTTCTAATTTTGTGCTTACCCCGTTTTGTGCTTAGTTTGTATTTAGTCGGACTAAGCACAACGTGCCCTTTTTCACTTACAAATTAACGGATTAACGAATTAACGAATTAACGAATTAACGAATTGCGATTCACGGTTAACAATTTACGATTTTTTATAATTCTTTATCAAAATTAGAATTTTAGAAGTACGCTCCATAAGACATACACACTAAGAATTATTCAAAAAAGAATATCTTTAAATTGTATTATATCTTTATAAGTTACTAAAAATAATAAAGCAACTAGGACAAAAAAGCCAACCATATTAACATTTCTCTCTAATTTAGCTGGTGCTCTTTTTCTAAAAATTATTTCATACAGCACAAATACCATACGGCCCCCATCAGATGCAGGAATTGGCAAAATATTTACTATGCCTAGAGCTAAAGAAATTACAGCTACAAAATAGAAAACCTGCCAGAATCCTCCAGCCATTGTCAATTTAGTAAAAGCTAATATTCCCACTGGTCCGGCAACAGATTGGGAAAGCGGTTCAATATTTCTTTCTTGAAAAGAAACTTTTATCAAATGTCCCATAGCTGTTAAAGAAAAATGGCCAATGTTAAAAGTATGGAGTATTCCAGAAAACATTTTATTCCCTCCTTTTTGGTAACTTATTTTGCTAATCTCTCCTAACCCTACACCCAAAAGCCCTTCCTTCTCTGTTTTTTCCTCTCTTAATAGAACTTTTACCTCTTTAGTTTCTTTGCTGTTTATGTTCTCTAATAACAAATTAACCTCTTTACCTTTATTTAAATCTATTTTTTCTATTAATTTTTCTGTTTCTGAAACCCTCTGACCATTAAAACTCAAAATTAAATCGTATGGTTCAACACCGACTTCAGCCGCTGGGCTATTTTCTACAACATAAGAAACTGCTGGATAAACTTCTTGTGTTCCAAAAGGAAAATCATAATCAAAAATCTGGGCTTGATAAGTCTCAAAATTATTGAAGCCAAGAAAAATATAGAAAAAAATGATTGCTATTAAAAAATTAACAGCCACTCCAGCTAAAAGTATTGAAGTTTTTATCCTTGGCGGCTTATTAGAAAAACTTTCCTTATCCTTTAAAGTTTCCTCATTCAAATCTTCTCCATAGATTTTTACAAACCCGCCAAAAGGTATCCAATTAATAGAATAAATAGTCTCCCCTATTTTTTTGCCAAAAATTCTTGGCGGATAGCCAATGCCAAATTCCTCTACTCTAACTCCTGCTCTTTTAGCCATAAAAAAATGTCCGCCTTCGTGAGCTAAAATAAGAAAACTAAAAATTAAAATAAACAGTATTAATGCAATAATCATATTATTCTTTTATTTCTTTTATTTTTTTCTCCTTAATTTCATTAACTTTTGATGTGTATTCGTCAATTAAAGATTGTAATTCATCTTTAGCTCTAAATTTATTATCTTCAGAAATCTCCCCTGCTCTCGTCTTTTCTTGAATTTCCTTCCAAGCCTCATCTCTCCATTTTCTAATAGTTTGATGAATTTCTTCAGTTTTTTTAGCAAGCTGATTCAAAAGCTTTTCCCTAAATTCAGTAGTTAAAGAAGGTAAATTAATTCTAATAAGATGTCCATCAACTATCGGAGAAGTCCCCAAATCCTCTTTGGCTAAAGCTTTTTCTACAGGCTCTAAATATTCTTTGCTCCAAGGCTGAACTAAAATTTGCCTTGGTTCTGGGCAAGAGATAGCCGCTAACTGCTTTAAGGGGCTTTTTGCTCCGTAGGCTTCAATTATCACATCTTCAACTAAACTTGGATTAGCTTTACCCGACCTAACTCTTTGAAGTTCTCCCTGAAAAAAGTCAATTACTTTTTCCAATTCTGGTTTGATTTTTTCTATAATTTGTTTATGCATAAAATTAAATTTTTAATTAGTAAAATGAAAAGTAGACACTATATAATCTAGCTCTTCATTTATT
>CAZWYU010000037.1:0-1721 GCA_964638595.1 uncultured Candidatus Saccharibacteria bacterium | reverse complement strand
TCTTCAACTAATAAAATTTTTTTCATATTTTTTGAATAACTCCTAATTAAAAAAAGTTTAAAAAACTAATATTAGATAGAAGTCAATCTTTAACTATTGGCAAAGAAAAATAGAAAGTTGCACCTTTATCTGCTTTTGATTTAAACCAAATTTTGCCATCCATGGTATCCAAAATAAGCTTAACAATATAAAGGCCTAATCCGGTACCGTGAATTTCTGTTTGAATAGCGTTTTTGCCTCTAAAGAATTTTTTAAAAATCAACTTTTGGTCTTCTTTAGGAATACCTATGCCTTCATCTTTAATGCTAAAAAATATACGGCCTTTTTTTTGTTCAAGTTTAATTTCAATCTCTTTGGCCCCTTGGCTATAATTAATAGCGTTAGAAATAAGATTTTCTAAAACGATTTTTGTTAGTGGATAATTGGCAAAAATTTTTGGTAATTTTTTTTTGCAAAGAAAATCGATTTTTATATTGTGAGCTTTCAAAAAAATTTTATATTCTTCTAAAATTCGTTGAGTTAAATTTTTTAGGAAAAAAGCCGATTTTTTAGTGTTTAGCTTTCCTTCATCTAATCTTGAGATAATGAGCAAGTCATCTATTAATCCCACCATTCTGCTACTATTTTCTTTTATAATATCAAAATATTCTTCTTGTTGGTCTAATCTTGTTTTTTGAAAATCTTTTGAAACCAAGAATTGGGCAGCCCATCTTAGATTAGTCAAGGGAGCTCTTAACTGATGAGAAACAATATTGACAAATTCTGTCTTTGTTCGATTCGCTTCGGCTAAATTTTCAAAACTATTAGTGATTATAAAAGCGATAATTAAAAGAAGTACAGATAACATTATTACCATAAGAGCAACCAGTCTAGGATCATTGATGTATTGTTGGCCTAAAAAATAAATAACTAAACTGGAAAAAATTATGAAAACACCCATTATGGTAAAAAGAAACTGTGGACACTGCCAAAGGGGAATCTTATATTTTATACACTGTTTATATGGATTTAAATTATTAAAAGAGAAAATCATAATTTTTAAACTATTTTATTAATTCTAACATAAATAGCTAAAAAATAAAAAACTACCTTCGGGTTTGTGTTTCGCCTTTTGTGTTCCACCGGGCAAAACATAAACCCTCTCCTTTATCCCCTCTTTTTTTAAAAAAGAGAGGATAAATCCTCCCTCTTAAAAAGGGGAGGAAAGAAGAAGGGAAAAAAGAGAGGGGGAAAGGGGAAGAGAGGAAGAAAGGAAGGAGCTTAAACCTAGGTAATATGTAATTATTAATAATTGATTGAAAATTGAATAAATTAGATAATTGGAGTTTATTAAAAATTGAGTAATTGATAATTGATTGAAAATTGATAATTGAAAATTAAACAGGAGTCCTCCTCCCTAAAGGTTGTGCACCCTTGGAAAAAGCACGATGCTTGCTCAAAAAAAGCATAATTTTCGTACAAGTTCTAGACAAAAAACTTAGTTTTTACTATAATATCACTTAATGGAGCATAGTGATTGCCTGTCTAATTTTTATTAGAAACAAAAGTTGTGGCGAATAAGACTGATATAAACGCTTTTCACTCGCTAAGAATTCGGGATTGACCTAATCAGCTAAAGCAATCTCTTTTTGACTACCAAAAATTTTCGGGGCATAGTGTAATTGGCTAACATGCTCGCTTTGGGTGCGAGTGATTCCCGGTTCAAATCCGGGTGCCCCGAC
>CAZWYU010000036.1:0-8307 GCA_964638595.1 uncultured Candidatus Saccharibacteria bacterium | reverse complement strand
CTCTTTTTGACTACCAAAAATTTTCGGGGCATAGTGTAATTGGCTAACATGCTCGCTTTGGGTGCGAGTGATTCCCGGTTCAAATCCGGGTGCCCCGACATAAACAATTTAATGCAGGGTAAAGGTACGAGTAATTCCCGGTTCCCGCCCTATGTGGGCAAACAAATCCGGTTAGCTCGACAGACTCTTGGCAGAACTCATTAGTTTGCTATAGTTATAGTAAAACGGTAACAAGGTTCGTGCATCACGAGCTAAAGTTGTATGCCAAAAAGAGTACCTGCCAAGGAACCCTTTTTGTCTTAAATGATATGAATCCGGGCTCGTGATACACAAAGCAATATATTGCCATTAGTATAAAATAAAGTGGGTGCAAGTCCCACCAGATCTATTTTGCGGGAGTAGTTCAATGGTAGAATTCCAGATTTCCAATCTGATAATGCGGGTTCGATTCCCGTCTCCCGCTTAAAAAAATACAAAAATCGCCGAAGAAGGCGATTTTTGTTTAATCCTCCATTAAGTCTTCCTTTCTAAGATTCTAAAAACTTCTATTAAGACATCGCAAATAAACTCTTCTAAGGCCAAATAATCTCCTTCAACCTATGACTTCTTGAGATAGTTATTATAGAGTTATTTTTTTGTTTGTTTAATAATAGCAGGAGACAAGTTTTTCTTCAAAAACATAGCTTTCATAATTAATATTCCTATCCGGCCGTTACTGTCAGAAAGGGGATGAATTTTTTAAAAACGACTATAAATATAGGAGATAATTTAACAAATATTGCCAAGTTGCTTAGTGATTTTTTCTTGAGTAAATCCAGAAAGATTCTAGATTATTTTTAATTTTTTACTACTAGTTATGTAATTTATTTTATAAAACTTTATATAACTAGTTAACAATCAAAAACCATCTATTAAAAATGGTTTTTGATTATGGTAAAAAGGCCGATCTATTTAACTAAATCCTTTAGAGCTTTTCCTGCTTTAAACTTAGGAACTTTGGTAGCGGGAATTTTAATTTCCTTACCGGTTTGGGGGTTGCGCCCCATCCTTGCTTTTCTTTTGCTTACAGAAAATTTTCCAAAACCAGTAAGAATTACTTCGTTCCCCTTATTTAATGCTTTACCAATCTCATCTAAAGCAACATTCAAGGTTTCTCCAGCTACTGACTTGGAAAGCCCTGCCTTTTTAGCTATTGATTCAACGAGGTCTTGTTTTGTCATAATTTTAAATAATGGTTATTTTCTCGACCTTTGCATTAATAATACTTATTTAGCATATTCTACTACTCTTTTTTCCCTAATAACAATAACTTTTATTTCTCCTGGGTACCTTAACTCTTCTTGAATCCTCTGGGAAATATCCTTCGCCAATTTATGAGCAGTCAAATCATCTATCTTTTCTGGCCTTACAAATACCCTTAATTCTCTTCCAGCTTGGATAGCATAACTTTTTTCTACTCCTTGAAAAGAATTAGCTACATTTTCTAAATCTTCTAACCTTTTTAGATAATTTTCTAAAGTGTCTTTTCTGGCTCCGGGCCTAGCTCCAGAAATTTGATCAGCTGCTTGAATAATATGGGATTCAAGATTTGAATAAGGATATTCTTCATGATGAGATTTCATTGAATCAATCACTTCTTGAGAAATATTAAATTTTTCAAGAATTTTTATTCCAATATCTACATGAGAACCTTGAACCTGGTGGTCAACTGCTTTGCCTATGTCATGAAGCAATCCAGCTTTCTTGGCCACTTTTACATTAGCTCCCATTTCTTCGGCCAGCATTCCACTTAAGAGAGAAACCTCCATGGAATGAAGCAAAACATTTTGGCCAAAACTGGTTCTAAAACGCAATCTTCCTAAAAGTTCAATTAATTTAGGAGGCAAATCAAGAACACCTGTTTCATAAACCGCCGCTTCTCCAGCCTTCTTGGCTTTTTGAATAGCTTCCTCTTCTGTCCGTTGGACTATTTCTTCAATCCTAGAAGGTTGAATTCGGCCATCCTCTATTAGTTTCCCCATAGCCTGCTGGGCCACATACCTTCGCAGGGGATTAAAACTGGAAATAGTAATCACTTCCGGAGTCTCATCAACTAAAACCTCTACTCCGGTAGCTTTTTCAAAAGCCTTAATATTTCGGCCTTCTTTTCCAATGATTCTTCCTTTTATCTTGTCAGAGGGCAATGTTACGGTTGTTGTGGTTGTTTCTTGGGCTTGAGGGAGAGCAAATCGTTGAATAGCTATAGCAATCATTTCTTTGGCTCTTTCCTCTATTTTTTCTTGTCCTTCCTTCT
Source organism: uncultured Candidatus Saccharibacteria bacterium (assembly GCA_964638595.1). Taxonomy (GTDB): domain Bacteria; phylum Patescibacteriota; class Minisyncoccia; order Minisyncoccales; family PEYH01; genus CAZWQR01. The sequence goes on along the minus strand of CAZWYU010000036.1, from coordinate 6,014 downwards.
CCAGTTTTATTAATTTTTGTAAAATTTCTTTTTGAGAATCCCTTTCTATTTTCTCTAATAGCACCTCTTTGGCTTTGTCTCTATTAAAAGAAGCTATTTTTTCTAACTTTTCAATCTCCTGTTTAATAAGCTGATTAAGGTTTTCTTTGAGTTCTTTTATCTCATCAGCTTTTTTAAAAATTTCTTTTTTCTGATCTTCTAATTGACTGTTTTCCCTTTGTAGCCTACCCTCTTTTTTTAAAAGAAATTTTTCAGTTTTGAATAATTCCGACCTCCTTTCTCTTTCTTCTCTTCTGGCTTTATCAACTGTAGTTTTAGCATTTTTTTCAGCTCTGCCGATTATATCCTCGGCTTCTTCCTTTGCCTGTTTAAGCTTTTTCTGAATTCTTTCTTCTATTGTCCCAATTTGTTTTCTAGCTATTGATTGTCTGGCAAAGTAACCCAATATTGAACCAATCGCAACCCCAACACAGCCCAAAATTAAATGGGTAAGTTGGGTAATCATATTTTATTTTGGAAATCAACCAAACCATAAATAAATAATTTAACCGAAGTCCAAGTTTAATTAATCTTCAATATTTTAATTTTAACAAAAACTCCCTAAAAAGTAAAGCTTTGGGCTTGCGCTCGGTTTGATCAAGCGCAAATAATTAGAAAATTTTGTTATTTTTTAACCTGTTTAGCAGACTCTATCACCTTGTCGATAATTCCATAGTCTTTGGCTTCATCTGCTGATAAATAAAAATCTCTGTCTGTGTCCTCTCGAATTTTTTCCAAAGCTTGGCCTGTGTGATTAGCTAAAATTTTGTTAAGCTTATCTCTAATTTTTAGAATCTGTTTAGCTGTAATTTCAATAGCCGCCGCCTCTCCGCTTATGCCACCGGCTACCTGATGAAGCAATATCTCGCTGTTGGGCAAAGCAAAGCGTTTTCCGCTTTCTCCGGATGCCAAAAGAACGGCTCCCATAGAAGCTGCCATGCCAACGCAAACCGTAGTGATGGGGGAGGAGACATATTGCATCGTGTCATATATTGCCAAACCAGCTGTGACTGAACCACCCGGACTATTAATGTAGAGTTTTATATCCTTTTTTGGATCCCTGCTGGCTAAAAAAAGTATTTGGGCAATAATAGAATTGGCTAAAGCGTCTGAAACTTGGCCGCCCAAAAAGATAATTCTATCTTCTAAAAGTCGAGAATAAATGTCATAAGCTCTTTCTCTTTGACCTTTTTTTTCAATTACGGTTGGAATTAAAGCCATATTTTTATCTTAATGTTTAAGGTTTAATAATTGGACTAAGTAAACTTTCTAAAAATTCTAAGGTTTTTTCCTGTTCTAATCTCTCTCTAAAATAATCTTTTAAGCTTTTTTCATTAATCTCTGTTTTCTTTTCTCCCATATTGGCTTTAAAAAGAGAAACCTGTTTTTCAAGCTCTTGTTCTGTAATATCAACATTTTCTTTTTTCTGAATTTCTTTTAAAACAAGTATTCTTTTAATTTTTTGTCTGATGTTTTCTCTCAATTCCTTTTTTAGCTCCTCTTCTGTCTTTTGGCTTTTCTTTAGATAGTCTTCATAGGTCATCTTCAAGGACTGTTGGACATTGTTCTTTAAGTCAGATAGGGCTCTTTGGAGCTCTGCTTGTAGCAAAACTTCTGGTACATCAAGCTCTATTTTTTCAACTATCTTTTGGAGAATTTCATTTCTAACTCTTTGTTTTTCGTTCATTTCTTTTTGTCTTTTCAAATCTTTTTTAAGTAAAGCTTTCATTTCTTGAGGTTTGTTAAAATTCAATTGTTCTAATTGCTCCTTGCTAAACTTGTCTTTAGAAGATTCAAGCTGTTTATACAAAGAATCAAGCTCTTCTTGAGAAACTTTTATTTCTTTTTTGGAAACACCTTTAGCTATTTCCTTATAATTGGGGAGATTAACTTCTGGTAAAACGGCAACTTTAAGTTTAAATTCAAAATTATTGCCTTTAGCTAATTTTACAATCTCAATTTGAGGCATTCCTAGAGGTTCTAAATTTTTCTCTTTAATAACTTTAGGATACAGGTCTTTCAGGGCTAAATTGGCCGCCTCACTCATAATTTTTTGTTCTCCAAGCGCTTCTAAGGCCTTATCTTTTGGAGCTTTTCCTTTTCTAAAACCTTTTATTTCAACATTTTTTATCAAACTTTCTTCGGCTTGATAAAAGTATTTTGAAAATTCTTCCCAGTCTAGGGAAACTGAAACTTCTTTTTCAGCTGATTGCTTTTGATCTAAAAAAATCTGCATAAATTAGGCAAACATAGTCAAAGCTATTAACGCGACTACGCTAATTAATTTTATTAAAATGTTTAAAGACGGACCCGATGTGTCCTTAAATGGATCACCCACAGTGTCTCCAACAACTGCTGCTTTATGAGCCTCTGATCCTTTGCCACCCAAATTTCCGGCTTCGATATATTTTTTTGCATTATCCCAAGCAGCACCAGAATTAGCCATAAAAAGGGCTAATAAAAATCCTGATGACAAAGCGCCAACAAGAGTACCAGCTACTGCTTCTTTTCCAAGAATTAAGCCAACTAAAATTGGTGTTATAACTACAAGAATTGCCGGTAAAATCATTTCTTTTAAAGCTCTTTTGGTTGCTAGGTCAACACAGGTATAATAATCTGCTTTTTCTGTTCCCTCCATTAAACCAACTTTTTCTCTAAATTGTCTTCTAACTTCATCAACTATTTCTAAAGCTCCTTTGCTTACTCCCTTCATAGTTAAGGCAGAAAAAAAGAAAGGAATCATTGCTCCTATAAAAATACCGGCTAAGAGAGAGGGATCTAAAAGATCAATTGCCTCTACCTCTATTTTTTGAGAATAAGTAGCCAACCAAGCTAAGCCAGCTAAAGCAGCTGCCCCAATGGCAAATCCTTTGCCAATAGCTGCGGTACTGTTCCCAACAGCATCTAAGGCTTCTACTTTTTGCCTTGTTTGTCCTCCTAAATTTCCCATTTCTGCAATCCCAGCAGCATTATCAGCGATAGGACCATAACAATCAGTAGAAAGATTTACACCTAAAATTCCCAAAACTCCCACAGACGCCAAGGCAATGCCATAAAGCCCGGCAAAATGATAGGATAAAACAATCGTCGCTCCAACAGCTAAAACCGGAAGGAGTGTGCTTTTCATTCCAACGATTAACCCTTGAATAATCACATTTGAGGCACCGCTTTTTGAAGCTCGGGCAATAGATAATGTCGGTTCTTTTTCTTCTGATGTATAATATTCTGTTGCTTTGCCGATTATCCAACCGGTCAATAAACCAAAAAGAACTGCCCAAAATAAATTAATGTTTTTAAATAATGAATCTATGAGAAAATATGAACCGATAATCATTATAATATTAGCTAACATAATTCCTTTGTCCATTGCTTGTCTAGCGCTTTCGGCCTGAACTTTAAAATTTTCATTATCAGCGCCTTTTTTAATTCTCATAATAAAAGTAGCTATGAAGGAAGCAAAAATGCCCAAGCTGGCTAAAAGCAAGGGTAAAATAATGCCTTTTACTCCAAATACAACAACACCTATGACAATTGAGGCAATAATAGTAGAAACATATGATTCAAAGAGGTCAGCCCCCATGCCGGCGATATCACCTACATTATCTCCCACTTGGTCGGCAATAACTGCTGGATTTCTAGGGTCATCCTCTGGAATGCCCTTTTCAATCTTTCCCACTAAATCAGCTCCTACATCAGCGCTTTTGGTGAAAATACCGCCACCGACTCTCATAAAAAGAGCAACCAAGGAAGCGCCTAAAGCAAAGTTCACTAAAATAGAAACATCCTGAAAAATACTCCAAATAATAACTATCCCCAAAAGCCCTAAACCAACAACCAAAAATCCCATTACCTGACCGCCCCAAATAGCAGTTAAAAAAGCTTCAGAAAATCCTTTTTGGGCCGAATGGGTGGTTTTAACATTAGCTAAAGTTGAGACCATCATCCCTATATATCCAGATAGGCTAGAAATCAAAGCCCCAGCCAAAAACACTAAAGCCGGCAGAAGACTGCTATAGAGAAAAAAAAGACCAATGGCTATTATAATAAAAATGAGAGACATTGTTTTAAACTCTCTGCCTAAAAAAGCCTTAGCTCCTTCTCTAATGGCTTGAGCAATTTGCTTGATATCATCTCCTCCTGAAGATATTTTTTTCAAACGATAAATTAAAGACAAAACAAACAATAAATCAAGAATGGCAATTAGGAGGGGGATATAGATTAAATTCATGGATTTAAATTAATTATTTTAATTTCTGGTGTTTCATTAATTTTGAATGGCCTAAATGTTTTATTTATTCTTTATCTTTATCTTTATCTTTGTCTTTATCTTTGTCTTCCTTCTTCTTTTTCTTTTCCTTCTTCTCTCTTTCCTCTTTTTTCTCTTCTTTTTTCTCTTCCGTTTCCTTGTCCTCATTTTTTTCTTCCTCAACATCTTCTATTTGAATAACTTCTTCTTTGCCTTCAATTTTTACATCTATTTTCCAACCAGTTAATTTAGCGGCCAATCTAACATTTTGTCCGCCCTTGCCAATAGCTAAAGATAATTGATCTTCGGACACTATGGCTAAGGCCTGACCCTTTTCTTTAATGTCAACATCCAACACTTTTGCTGGAGATAAAGCGTTACTGATAAATTCCTCCACTTTATCTGACCATTCTATAATATCAATTTTTTCTCCGTTCAAACTATTGATAACCGCGACCACTCTGGTGCCTCGCTGTCCAACCATAGCACCAATGGCATCTATACCATCTTCTGTTGAATGAACAGCTATCTTTGTCCTAAAACCAGCTTCTCTGGCAACGCTTTTAATTTCTACTTGACCACTAGAAACTTCTGGAACCTCAATCTCAAACAGTTTAGTAACAAGTTTTGGATAAACCCGAGAAAGAATGACTATTGGACCCTTAGAGGAGGGCTCAACGCTCTTTATAAGCAAATGCTGTCTTTCGCCAATTCTATAGCTTTCTCCAGAAATTTGTTCACCAGCTGGGAGAATACCAATCGTTTTGCCTAAATCAAAAAAGGCATTTTTCCCTTCTATTCTTTGAACAATACCAGAAACTACTTCTTCTTCCTTGTCTTTAAATTCTTTATAAATAATATCTCTTTCTGCTTCTTTTAACCTCTGCAAAATTACCTGTTTGGCGGTTTGGGCAGCAATCCTTCCATAGCTCGCTTCCGCTTTTAAAGGAATAATTAGCTCCTGTCCAACTTGAATTTTAGGCTCTCTTTCCTTGGCTTCTTCTATCATAATGTGTTGTTTAGAATTAAACCTTACTTTTTTTTCTTTCTCTTTCTCTTCCTCTTTCTCCTCTTCTTGCTTTTCTTGCTTTTCTTCTGCTTCTGGTTTGTCCTGTTCCAATTCCGCTTCTTTCTTTAATTGCTCGAGCTCTTCTTCAGAATAAATCATTGAATCGTCTAACACTTCTAAAACTTGCCAAAATTTTACTTTACCAGTATCAGAATTAAATTTAGCTCGTATGTTTTCTCCTTTTCGGTCGGTATCTTTTTTATAAGCAGCGGCCAAAGCCATTTCTATTACTTCAATAATTTTGTCCTGGGAAATTCCTTTTTCTTCAGCAATCTGATTAATAGAAGAAGCTAGAGTTTTTAAATCTTCCATAAATTTAAATTAAATATTTTAGAAAAAATGGCCCAATTCAATGGACCCCTTAACTTAGTTTAGTTTAGAAAATAAAAATTTTAATGTCAAGACTTATTTAAAAATTGCAATATCTCCAATTTTCAAACCCAGATCTTCGGCTAAACCCCCATTTATTTCTAAAACATATTTAGATTCCTTTTCAGAACCATAATTTGGACAATAATCTTTTTTACAAGGCAAGACATTGTGCTCTATAAAAACTATTTCTTTATTTTCATTCAGCCAAATAATATCTAAAGAGATTAAAGTATTTTTCATCCAAAACCTATAAACCCCAGGCTTATCAAAAATAAAAAGCATGCCTTT
>CAZWYU010000035.1:0-1742 GCA_964638595.1 uncultured Candidatus Saccharibacteria bacterium | reverse complement strand
CGATCCTTAGCGAAAAGGAATATTTTTTTGTTTTCTTGAGAAAAATTGATTAGTTTTTTAGCCTGATTAATTTCAGCTTGGGTTATTTTAAAACTTCCTCTAGCTCCCTGGCTAAAAAGTTCTTTTTTGCGGGAAACTACCCTTTGGGGAGAGGCTATTTTTAAAAAATTAGAAAAAGAGGTCTGATAATAATCAGTTAAATCTTTTAAGAGTTTAATCTGATTTTCTGCCAGATAGCCTTTTTCAATAATCTGGAGGATTGGTTTTATTTTATAGGTTTCTTCCTTGGGCTCGGAGGCTTTTTGGACAACAATTCCCTGAGTTTTTCTATTTTTAAAATTGATTAACACTAGATCTCCCGGTCTTAGTTCTTCTTTAAAGCTGTAAGTGAATTTCTGGTTTACCGAAGCAGGGAGTCTGATTAGGGGAGTGATTTTGTAGAAGTAAGACATTTTAAGAGAAATGGGATTAATCCTTGAAGTTTAGCTTTATTTTAGTTTAGAGAAAAGGGAGGAAAAATTCCAGTGAATTTTGACATTAGCTTGCTTTTTGAGGCGACGGAGACTCAAGGATGACACTTCAGCTTGCAGAATAAAAGTTATTTTTTGAAACAAGGAGGCTTTCATGCTAATATAAAAGCATAAGTTTGAACTTCAATTAATTATGTGAAATAGCTAGAAATTTATTTTAAGATTTCTTGGCAATTTTCAGCGGTCGACATAAATTGTGATATAATTTAATTAGTTTAACAATTTAACCAATAAAATTATGAAAACACCAGAACAAAAAATTGAAGGAGGCCAAATAGAGCAAAATGAGAAAAAAATAACAGCAGATAAATTAAAACAAGCATGGGAGGAATATGACAAAATTAGCAATTATAAATGGATAGACAAAATTGATTTTGGGGAACTTGGAGAAAAAACAATAGATAGTTTGCCTGATGGTTGGGAAACGGAATTTAAATGTATGTCACCATTAGGCGAAGTAACAATATTTCTTGATCTCCAAAAAAGCATATATAAAAATGATAACACAAAAACATTAACCCTATATTCGTTAAAGATTAATAACGAGAAATATGACTTTGGTTATGGGGGAATTTGGAGTTCTTCCTTAGATGGCAAAAAACCGATTGCTTCAATAATACGTAATAGTTTGGGCAGTGAATGGAAAACAGTTATTGAGAAAAATCTTCCAGAAGAAATATTTAAAGTGCCTGAAGATTGGAAAAAAGGAGAACATAGCTTTAGACTTGAAGCGAGAGATATAAATTTCGAAGAGCCTCTTGATGAAAATACAATTGAAATTAATAGCACCTATGAAGATGCCCTAAGGCAGGTTAATGAAATAGGATATAAATTATTTGAAAAAGATTATGGGCATATAGAAAGAACCATACAGAGTGGAGATATTAAAAGGATCATCCCCGTAATAGGAAAAGATTTTAATATCCCCTTTGAAAAAAAATAAAAGACGTGAATACAAAAAAATAAACGGCTTTGATGTAAGGGTGAAAGATGCTTAAAATATGGTAGAGAGAGATGTCCAGTAATAATCAGCTAATTCTTTTAAGAGTGCAATTTGTTTTTCATTAAAATATCTTTTTTCAATAATTTTTAAAATTTTTTTTATTGCATAGCTCTCTCTTTGCGGCCTCTTTATTATTTCAGTGATGATACCCAGTTTTTTTCTATTCCTGAAATTAGTTAAAACTAAATCTCCCTTATTTGTTTTTTGGG
>CAZWYU010000034.1:0-12285 GCA_964638595.1 uncultured Candidatus Saccharibacteria bacterium | reverse complement strand
AGTAGGAGAATTAAAAGAAAAATTTTTCCCATCTATTAATATAAGTTACTGTGCCGGTTTTAATATTTATTACGGTTTTCATAATCCAAGGTTTGATATTTATAGCTTAAATAATCAAAGGCTTTATACCTAAATTATATGCAACCGTTAAGTATTGTCATCGTCAGTAGTTATAATTTAGTATTAACAGTGGACCCGGCCGGTTTCGAACCGACAATCTTCACAATGCGAATGTGATGTTCTTCCAATTGAACTACGGGCCCTTTCCCTTGGGGACAGTCCCCCGACTTCGGGGGAGAAAAATTGCGAGCAAACCCCTGTGGTTAAGCCATTATTATAACATAAATTGGCCGATGGTACAAATTTGATCAGTCTTGACAATAAAAAAAGTTAGGAACAAAAAATATAAGATACTGCTATTTTTAAAGAACAACCTTTGCCCGCAAAGTAGATTCCTTTTTAGAAAAAGTAAAATTCACTCTTCCCTTGAAAGTTCTTTTAAGCTTTTTTGCTAACTGCTTAGCCATTTGATTTTCTGTAGTCAGAACTCTTAGCATTCCCTTAGCTATTTTTTCAATGGAAATTATTCTATCCATAGGATCTTTTTCAAAAGCAGTTTCCGAAAAATTCTGAATTAAATTTTCAACTTCTGTTTCTTTATCTGTATCAATATTTTCTACTAATATTTCCCCCTCATATTTTCCATTTTCAATCATTTTACAAGCCGGACACAAAGTAAAATTAATATTTTTGCTCTCTTTAAGTTCCGGATAATCGCTTAAGTGGTGATGCCAAGATTTGTACCAATAAAAAGCTCCACATTTTTCGCAAACTAAAATGTCTTTTTTCCCTTTACCATATTCTTGTTCCTCTTTTTTTGATTTAGGGAAACGCCAAGAAAAATTTTTAGGTAAAAAATCTTTCATTTAAAAAGTTTTGGTATTAAAACGGGTGTTTTCCTTTTATATTCTTGATATCCGAGATTGCTACCCCATTTTTCATTAGCTCTTTTTTCAAGTTCTGGAATTCCGCTTACAAAAACAAGCAATAAGGAAATGTATACAGGGCTTATTACTCCTATTAAAACATCGCAGAAATTCAAACCAGAGATTGCAAACACAAAAATTCCCAGCCAAACAAGAATTTCTCCAAAATAATTGGGGTGACGAGAATATTTCCAAACCCCTGAACTTATCCATTTACCTCTATTTTCAGAATTATTTATAAATCTATATTTTTGATAATCTGCAAGACTTTCTATTATTAACCCTTTTAACCAGATAATTAAACCTAGCACAAAAAGAAAATCAAACTCTGGATAAGGGTTATTCAAGAAAAGAATAGAAGGCAAAAGAATTATCCAAACAGAAATGCCTTGCAAAAGCCAAAAACGCAGAAACGAAAAAAACTTTTCCCTCACTTCATCAAACCTTTTATCTCTGCCTATCTTTCTAATTCTAATTAAAAGATAAGTTCCTAGGCGGAATGCCCAGAAAAAAATCATTAGAAAAAGAATTAAAGAAGTAGCAGTAAGAGCATTATTCAAAAGACCATAAAAAGAAATTAAAACAAATGTCAAAGCATAAGAAATATCTGTAAGCTTGTCTGTTTTGAATATAAAAGCTGGTATGAACATTAAAACATTTAAACCAACAGAAACTAAAAGAGAGAAAATTAAGATATTCATATTTTTGTTACTCGTCGGGGCACTGGGATTTGAACCCAGAATCACACACTCCCGAAGCGTGTATGTTAGCCAGTTACACTATGCCCCGCTAGGAAACCCAATATTTCTTTTTAGTCATCTCGTCTCTTTTCTCAACTATCTTGTTTCTCTTTTTGCCTGCTTCTTTTGCTAATTGATCTAATTCTTCGTCAGTTATGTTTTTTAAACTTTTTACCTTCTTTGTCAAATAATTTTCTGTATTTTTTTTAGGATTGTCTAAAACTTCCCCTAAAATAATAATCAAAACTTTTCCTATTTTTGGTCCGGGTTTAATTTCTAAAATTTCCATAATCTCCTTGCCTCCTATTTTTAGCATTTTTTCATCAATTGGATCTTGACCGACTTTTTCAGCTATATACTGAAAATGCCTCAATTTATAGGGAAGAGCTTTGGGGCAGCCAGAACCAATTCTGTCACACATCCTTAGCTGGACTAATTCCTCTAGATTCTCTTTGCCAAGCCTTCTCACTAAACGCCTGACTGAAGCGTCGCCAACTTCATCAACATTGTAATAAAAAAGATGATATCTAACCAATTTTACAATTTTTTCAATGTCTTTTTTAGGAAATTTCAGTCTTTGAAGAATTTGGCTAGTCATTTTAGCTCCGACAACTTCATGATTATAAAAAGTAGAATCAACCCCTTCTCCTTCTTTAGTCCTTGGCTTCCCGACATCGTGCAATAAAGCGGCTATTCTAACATATTTATTAAAATCCTTTTTAGTTGCATAATCTAGGGAATAAAGAGAATGTTTATAAACATCATAAATATGGTGTTTATTTTGTCCCACTTTATATCCTTCTAATAATTCGGGAATTATATACTGTAACAAATTATTTTCTCTTAAAATTTCTATGCCTTGAGCCGCTCTTTTCGCCATAATAATTTTTACAAACTCGTCTCTTATTCTTTCATCAGATATAAATTCTAAAAGACCGGCTAATTTTTTTAGGGCCTTTTTGGTTTCTTTTTCTATTTCAAAATCTAAATTAACAGCAAATCTAACTGCCCTAATAAGGCGCAAGGCATCTTCTTTAAATCTTTTTTCTGGATTGCCAACAGCTCTAATAAGTTTATCTTTCAGGTCTTTTTTGCCCTCAAAATAATCAACAACTTCTCCTTTAAAATCAAGAGCTAAAGCATTTATAGTAAAGTCTCTTCTTTTCAGGTCTTCTTCTATAGTTTTAGCCCACTTAACTTTATCAGGATGTCTTTTGTCTGTGTATTTTTCTTCTGTCCTAAAAGTAGTAATTTCAACTTCTTTTAAGTTTTGTTTTTTACTTTTTGTTTGAACTGTTACTGTTCCAAACTTATTAACCTTAAATGTTTTATCAAAAAGCTTTTCTATTTCATTGGGCTTAGCATTGGTGGTTATGTCCCAATCATTAGGTTCTTTTTTTAACAATAAATCCCTAACGCAACCGCCAACAGCAAAAGCCTCAAACCCTGCCTGATTTAAAGTTTTCAATATCTCTTTTATTGTTTTTGGGATAGCCATAAATTAATTTCTAATTTCTAATCAATTTCTAAATTCAAAATTAGAATCTAAAAATTACAAATTATCATCTCCTTTCTTTAACAATAGCTCAAAAGCTTGTTTGTTTCAATTATTTTGTTAAAATAAACAAAAGCCCCTGTGGCTCAATTGGATAGAGCAACTGTCTTCGGAACAGTAGATTGTGGGTTCGAATCCTACCAGGGGCACATATGTGATAAATTTCTAATTTCCAATTTCTAATTTCTATTCAATTTCTAATTTCTAAATTCAAGACCGTGTGTTGTACATCCTTTATTGTTTTAAAATTCCCTCCTTCACTAAAGTTACGGAAGGGGGAGGTAAAATTAAAATTTATTCAAAATCCGAAATTTAAAATTTAGCTTTTTCTATACGAAATAGGATATACAATCTCTCAAATTTTGAAACTTGCTAATAGCCTCAACCTCATATTCTAATAATAAATAATATAAATTCTATGTCTAAAACTATAAAAATTTTATTCTCTTCTTTTTTAGTTATTGGTGTTTTATCCGCCAGTTTTGTTTCTGCAGCAGGCATTGTCCCTTGTGGACAAAAGGAAGATGACGCCAGTACGACAGTTGACGAAAGCGCTCCTTGTACCCTCTGCCATTTCTTTTTTCTAATTACCAATATGGTCAACTTTGTCCTTTTTAAATTAGCTGGTCCTTTAGCTCTCTTAATGCTTATTATTGGCGGAGCAATGTTTATGCTTGCTGCTGGAAAACCAGAAACAATAACCAGAGCTAGAAAACTAATCGGCGCCGTTTTAATAGGAGTAGTTATAATATATAGCTCTTACTTTTTAATTGGTTTGTTCCTACAAACCATAGGTCTAGCCCAGTGGACAGAAGACATTTATAGAAGCTGGTGGGAACAGGGATTTTTCTCAATTAACTGCGAAGTGCCAAAAACCCCTTAAATTTAGAATTGACTAAAAAATTTTTTTGTTATAAAAGGCTAAATAAGCCCTCATAGCTCAATTGGCAGAGCAGTGGCCTCTTAAGCCATTTGTTCCAGGTTCAAATCCTGGTGGGGGCACTAAAGACACACTTTTGCGGTGTACTGTTGTAATTTTTTAATTTTTAAGCTAAGATAAAAAAATGATTAGTCCAACACAAAAAGAAACAATAATCAAAGAATTTGAGATTCATAAAGGCGATACCGGTTCAGTAGAAATCCAAACAGCTATTTTAACTAAAGAAATAAAGAGCCTTTTAAATCATCTGAAAAAACACCCAAAAGACCTTCATTCAAAAAAGGGACTTTTACAAATGGTTGATAAAAGAAGAAAACTTTTAAAATATTTAGAAAACAAAAGTCCCAAAAGATATAATAAATTAGTTAAAAAACTAGGGCTTAAAAAAAATAAATGAAAATTCAAAAGCACAAAGACCAAAGAGTGGTGGTCTTAATTGATACTCAAAATTTATATTATTCGGCCAAAAACTTATATTATTCTAAAGTTGATTTCGGCCAAATTTTGAAAACAGCTGTTAGCGCTCGAAAACTAATTCGAGCTTTTGCTTATGTTGTCCAAACAAAAACAAATGAGGAAAAACCTTTTTTTGAAGCCCTTGTAGGACTTGGTATTGAAACAAGAGTAAAACCTTTGCAGGAATTTTATGGAGGAATGAAAAAGGCTGACTGGGATGTTGGTATTGTTGTTGACGCAATAAGAGCAAGTACTAGTGCTGATGTAATAGTTTTAGTTTCCGGAGATGGCGACTTTATACCTTTAATAGAATATTTAAAAAATCAAGGAAAACGAGTGGAGGTTATGGCTTTTGGACGTTCTGCTTCATCTAAGGTCAAAGAAGATGCAGATGAGTTCGTTGACTTAGGAAAAAATTCAAATAAATATCTTTTAAAAAAGATTTAAGAATTTAATTTCGTCAGGACACTGAAATAGGGAAAAACCTTGAAATTAAATTATTCATATATAATTCTTAATGTAATTTGATTATGGTAGATGAATATCAATTAGAGGTAGGAGATAAAAAAATTGAAGTTTCAATAGATAAGTTGGCAGAACAAGCTAATGGTAGCGTATTTGTAAAAATAGGCGAAACTTTAGTTTTAGCTACTGCCACTATGTCTTCCTTTGATTTAAAAAATTTAGATTTTTTTCCTCTAACAGTTGAATATCAAGAAAAATTTTATGCTGCTGGAAAAATATTGGGTTCCAGATTTATGAGAAGAGAAGGAAGACCTTCTGACGGCGCTATTTTAACCTCACGCTTAATTGACAGAACAATTCGACCTCTATTTCCCAAAGGACTTAAAAGGGAGGTTCAGGTAATTATTACCTGTTTTTCTTTTGATGAAAAAAACGACCCTGACATTGCCGGAATTATTGCGGCCTCTATGGCCTTAGGAATTTCTGATATCCCTTGGCAAGGACCAGTAGCCGGTCTAAGAACAGCTAAAAAAACCAACGAAGAAATTATGCTCCCAACTTATGAAGAAAGAGAAAAAGCGGCTTATGAAACAACTATTTGTGCTCTTCAAGAACAAGAGCTTCTGATAAATATGCTTGAAGCCGACGCTAATGAAATAGAGGAAGCAGAAATTTTGGAGACAATAGCTAAAGCTAAACCAGAATTAGAAAAAATTGTCGCTTTTGAAAAAAAGATTATAAAAGAAAAAGGCAAAGCAAAAATAAAAATTGAGGAAGAAAGTTTTCCTGAAATAGACAGCTTTATTAAAGATAATTACAAAGATAAATTAGAGAAAGCAATGTATCAATCGAGTACAGTTGAAAACAAAAAAACTATGCAGGAACTTTTAAAAGAAATTGAAGAAAAAGCTGAAGAAAAATTTGGGGAAGAAAAAGTTAGCTATAGTAGAGAAATTATAGAACAAATTTTCAAAGAAATTTTAACCTATAATGTATTACAATATGACAAAAGACCAGACTCAAGAAAACTTGACGAGATAAGACCAATTGATTCTGAAAATAATGTTTTGCCTAGAGCTCATGGTTCAGCTATTTTTCTAAGAGGAAAAACAAAATCACTCTCTATTGTCACCCTTGGCTCCCCTGGAGACCAAAAACTTATAGATGCTATGGAATTTCAGGGCAAAAAAGGTTTTATGCACCATTATAATTTTCCTCCTTACTGTTCGGGAGAAGTAAAATTTTTAAGAGGTCCGGGCAGAAGAGAAATTGGTCATGGGGCTTTGGCCGAAAAAGCACTTTTACCAATAATCCCTAATAGTGAAGATTTTCCCTATACAATAAGAGTAGTCACTGAAATATTTTCCTCTAATGGCTCTACTTCTATGGCTTCGGTTTCCTCTTCTTCTTTAGCTTTAATGGACGCCGGAGTACCAATTAAAAGACCGGCCGCTGGTATTGCTATGGGAATAATCCAAGAAGATAATAATTACAAACTTTTAACTGACATCCAAGGGCCAGAAGACCATTTTGGAGGAATGGATTTTAAAGTAGCCGGAACCGATAAGGGAATAACCGCAATTCAATTAGATGTAAAAATAAAAGGTTTAAATCAAGAAATAATTAGCCAAACATTAGAAGCAGCAAAGAAAGCTAGAAAAGAAATTCTTGCTAAAACTGCTAAAACTTTAAATGAACCCAAAAAAGAAATCTCGCCATTAGCTCCAAGAATATTCCAAACTAAAATAGACAAAAATAAAATTGGCTTAGTAATCGGTTCCGGCGGAAAAACAATCAATGAAATTATTGAGCAATGCGAAGTTGAAATAGATATTGAAGATGATGGTAATGTATTTATTGCCGCTGAAAACCAAGAATCAGCCCAAAAAGCAATTGATTGGATAAACTCTTTAACTAGAGAGGTTGAAGTTGGAGAAATTTATGAAGGAGAGGTTAAAAAAATTCTTGACTTTGGCGCTTTCGTAGAAATTTTGCCCGGAAAAGACGGCTTAGTCCACATATCCCAGCTTTCAGAAAAACACATAAAAGAAGTTGGAGATATACTAAAGATAGGAGATATTATTCCAGTAAAAGTAATCTCTATTGATAAACAAGGGAGGATAAATCTCTCGCTCAAAGAAGCAAAAAAGAGCTAAAGCCACCTGTGAGTAATTCACCCCTAAATTATGCCTGCTAAATATGTTAATATATTTACAAGAGTTTTAATTTAAAACAGGCAGTTTTGTTTTATCAAAACAATATATGCCAAAAGAAGATTTTAATTCAAGTATTTTAAATATTCCACCTGAAGCCATAAGAACAATGAAAAAAGATTTGGCTGGTTTTACTTACGGGCAATGGAATTTAGTTTTGCAAGAGAATGAGCTTAATAGTCTGATTGAAAGATATAAAAAAGCCCTCCATAGCAAAAAAGAAAATCAAATAGAAGCCGAGAAACAAAATAAAACTCAAAAAGAAAAAGAAATTATTGAAAAGATAAGAGAAAAAGCTAAAAAAGAAGCTGAAGAAATAGAAAAGAAAAAAGAAGAAAAAATGGAAACCGAAGAAAAAATAAAACGAGAAGAGGCCAAAATTAAAGAAGAAGCCAAAATTAAAGAAGAAGCAGAAGAGGAATTAGAAATAGCCCAAAAGATAAGAGAACGGGCTTTAGAAAGAGAAAAATTTGTCAAGGCAAAGATTGAAAAAGAAACAGATAAAGAAATGCTGGCTCAAGAAGAAAAAGCGCAGGAAGAAGAAAAGAAAAGAACAATGAAAGAGTTGATTGAAAGAAAAGAAGAACTTCAAAATTCTCTAAAAGAACTTGAAAAACAAAAAATACCATTAGAAGAAAGCAAAGAATATTATCTAAAACAAAAAGTAAAAATTGAAAAAGACCTCCATCCTATTTTAGAGAGTGAAAAGAAAATAGAAGATAATATAAAGTTTATAGAAAACATAGAAAAAACCGCTATTACTCCAAGGCAAAGACAAAAAGCCGAACAAGAAAGACAATTAGCCGAAAAAGAAAGAGAGGCAATTGAACAACAACGTTGGGATTTTGAACAAAAAAAATATAAGATTGAAAAACAATTACAGGAAATTCATTTTGGCTTCCAACAAATAGCCCAACAGGAGGCAAAAACAAAGCAAGAAATTGAAGACATTAACAAAGAACTTCAAAAAATTGAAAAAGAGAAAGAAAAAGACAAGATTCAAAAAGAAATAAGCCGACTAGTAAAAGAAAAATCAGAATATGCCCATCTCAAAAAAACCATAATAGAAGATAGAAAGGAAATAGAAGAAAAGTTGGCTGAATTAGTAACCAGAGAAGAAAAAATAGAAAAAGAAATTAACTATGTCCAAAAGGAAGAAAGCTTAGCAAGTGGTTCTGATAAACAGAGAATAGAAAAAGAAAGAGCTAAACTTGAAGTTATACGCTCTAAATTAGAAAGGCAACGCTGGAATATAGAAGAAGAAAAACAAAAAGTCAGACTGGAAGAAAATAGAATAAATGTAAAGTACGATAATATTCTAGAACGAGAGAATCAGTTGAGAACAAAAATTCAGGAAATTAATATTTTGCTTGGAATTGAGCTACCTAAAAAAGTTGAAAATCTAAAATCTCAAAAAACAGAAAGAGAAGAAAATGAAAAAATAGAATTAGATGAAGAAGAGGAGGAGGAAGGGAAAAATAAGGGTGAAAAAGCAAGCTCCAGCCTCCAAGCCAAAAAGATTAAAGAAACCAAGCCAAGTCCATTTGGCGCCCCAGAGGAAAAAAAAGAAGAAAAGGGAGAAAAAGAAGAAAATTCTGAAGCTAAAAAAGAATTAGCTCAACTGGAACAGAAAAAAAGAAGAGAAGCTCTTTTAAAGCGCTTAAGAGAAAGAAGAAAACAGGGAATTCAGGAAAAGGAAGATCAAATTTTACAAAGAATAAGACAGGGAGCTTCGGGGACAATAAACAATCAAGCAGATGTTTCCTACCCTGTTGAGCAAACAACACAACAACAAAGTTCTCAAAGGTCTCCTTTAATGACTGTGGGTCCTGAAAGCATGGGAGGCAACTCAAGAAAAAAAATTATATTGATTGCCATAGCAACTTTAGCTATCATTTTAGTAATTGGCTTTTGGTATTGGTTTGCTAAAGCAAGAGGCAAAGAAGAACCGCAACCGATACCTACATATACAGAAGAACCAAGCCCAAGCCCAACAATAACACCAGAAACAACACCAAGTCCGACACCAAGTCCGACACCAATGCCAGAACCTCAAGAAAGCAATCCTCCTGAATCGCTTATACAAATAATAGACACCGCAATTCGTAAAAAAATATCAAATGAAGAAGAGATAGCCCCTTTTATAAATTCTATTTATAATAATGAGAATCTCGGAATAAATAAGTTTACCAGAATCCATATTCAGAACATAGAAAGCAAAGAATATCTGGGCTTAAAGGAAATATTGCCATTTATAGAACTCAATCCTCCAATAAACCTATATAAAGAACTAAAAAACGATGCTACTTTTTATTATTATAAGACTAAAGAATATAATGTCTTTGGTTTTGTGGCAGAGCTTGCTACTAGTACCCAAGACTTAGATCTTGGAATATCGTCAGATATTTTAGAAAGTCTAATTGCTTCTGGGGAAATCTCTGCAGAAGAACTTGAGGCCTTGGAAAACTCCAATGTTAATCCAGAAATATTAAGACAAACTATGTCTGAATGGGAAAAAACTCTTCCCTTGCAAACAAAAAATTTAGGTTTAATTCTTGGCAAACAAAATCTTTCTTCAAGTGTTAACTTCAAAGAAACAACTTATGGTGGCCATAAGCTTCGTCATTTAAGTTTAAGGGGAAATCCTGACTGTTATGGAAATTGTTATACAATTATGGACAACAAGCTTTATTTTGCTACTTGTTGCACTCCAATTACAGAAATAATTAAAAATCAATGATTACAAAAAATTTTATTGAAAAACAAAAAAAAGTATTAGAGAAAAAGAAAAAAGAATTAGAAAAGGAACTCGAGGGCTTTGCTAAAAAAGATCCAAGAAGGGAGGGCAATTGGAACTCTGATTTTCCTGAATTTGACGGTTCAGAGATTGGTGGCTCTCGTTTAGAAGTTGCCCAAGATGAAGTAGAAGAATATCTAAAAAGACTTCCATTAGAACAAGCTATGGAGCTAAAGCTTGAATTAATAGAAAAAGCTTTAGAAAAAATAGAAAGAAACAAATATGGCAAATGTGAAAAATGCAAAAAAAACATCTCTGAAAAGAGATTAATAGCTTGTCCTGAAGCCCAATTCTGTATTAAATGCAGTCCTGCCAACTAAATTTTATTAATTAAAAAACTGTTGTTAAAACAGTTTTTTTAGTAATCAAAAGGATTTTTAGCTCCCCGAACATCAAAGTGGAGATGGCAACCCGAAGGACCAGCTGGAATTGTATGGCCAGAATAGCCAATGTAACCAATGATTTCACCTTGTGAGACAGTTTTCCCAGCAGTAGCAACTATCTTAGACATATGTCCATAAAAAGTCACCACACCATTTGGATGAAGAATCCTTACATATCGACCCGCCCTTGAATCATAACCAGTCCTTTGGACTGTTCCGCCAGCCGTAGCATAAATAGGAGAACCGCACTTACCAGTAGAAAAATCAATAGCGTTATACCAATGAAGTCCTTGGGTAATCCAATAAGGAGAAGAAACGGGACAAATAAAATAAGAATTAGGAACAGAATTTTTAACATAAACAGGCGTTGCTCTAACTGTCTTTGGTTTTTCCCCGCCAGGAATTATTAAGATGTCGCCAATGAAAATTTCTCTTCCTTCACCTAAATTATTATAATCGGCAATATCCAATATTTTAGCTTTATATAACTCTGCTATCTCGCTTAGAGTATCGCCTTTATTCACTATATACATCGCACCGTTAATTGGCAGAATAATCAATTTATCACCCGGACTAATTACAGAACTGTTACTTAGCTCGTTTGCCCAAAGCAAAGTGTTCAAAGTAATCTCAAATTTTTGGGCAATACTGCTCAAGGTGTCGCCTTTTTGAACAAAATATTCGCTTATCCCCGTTTCGTCATGGCCCTTTTCTAATCCTTGGCTACCAAAGACGGCTAAGGTATTAAAATTTAAAACAGCTGAAGCTGATATGGCTTTTAAGCTATTTTCCCCTAAAGAATATATGTCTGGAAAATCCTTTCTTTCGTCTCCTTGGCAGAGAGCGGAAATAGAATTTTCTCTTTCTTGTTCGCCCTCCAATATAAATATATCTTGTTTGTGTTGCTCTGAATAAAAAGTATAAAACAAAACAATCATTAAAAATAAAAAACAAAAAAAGGGCTTAACTATTTTTTTAAGCCACAACGACATTATTTTATTGTCTAAAATCTTAGAAATATCTTTTCAACAGAAAGCCCTTTAGAACTCTTTGCTGAATTATATGCTTCTTGAACTTTTCTTCATTTAATATCAAAATAGATATAAAGTCAAGTATTTTTTCCACAAATGGACTTAATTGATAAAAAATTTTTAAAAACCAACAAAGCTCTAAAAAAATTTGGACAGAATTTTTTAATTGATGAAAAAATAATTAAAAAAATTATTAATTGCTCTGGACTAAAGAAAAAAGATACCGTCTTAGAGATTGGTCCGGGCCTTGGTAGTTTAACTAATGAATTAGCTAAGAAAACAAAAAAAGTGATTGCAATTGAAAAAGACAAAAGATTGGCAAAATGGCTTAAAAATAATTTAACAATGAAAAACGTTTCAATAATTGAAGCTGATGCTCTACACAATAACTATTCTTTGCCAAAGAAATACAATTTAATAGCAAATCTTCCCTATAATATAGCAGTGGCAATAATAAGAAAATTCCTTGAACAAAAAAACCAGCCCCAAAAAATGATTTTAATGCTTCAAAAAGAAGTTGCTGAAAAGATTTGTTCAAAAAAAGGCAGTTTAATAAAAATGTCTGTGGTTTTTTATGGAAAACCTGAATTTCTATTTTCTGTTTCCAAAAAAGCATTTTTTCCGCAACCAACGGTAGATGGCGGAGTTATAAAAATAAGCAATATTCATAAACCTAAAATTTCAGAAAAGCTATTTTTCAAAATACTAAAAATTGGCTT
>CAZWYU010000033.1:0-3708 GCA_964638595.1 uncultured Candidatus Saccharibacteria bacterium | reverse complement strand
ATCTTCATCCGGCATTGATCTGGGCACCATCGGTAAAAATAGTTATACAGATTGGAGGTGGGCGGAATACGAATGTAACTATTGTTACCAAAAAAGGGGTATTTACTGCATTGAGATTTAAATATTAAAATCTCTTAAAAAATTTATGAAAAATAATATAAAAATAATAATTAACAACAAAAATACTTTCATTTTTCTCCTTTTGATTTTAGCAATTTTTACTATTTTCATTACTAAAAAAAATCCAGAAAAAACATTAATTAAAAAAACTTCTCCTCAATTAGCTTATGCTTATTCAAATAGTGTTTTTGATTATAGCTGTTTGCCTTCTGGCGGAAAGTTAGCTTTTTATACAGGAAAATTTAGAGGAAAAATAGAAGTAGGAGGATTAATCGGCCAAAAAGCGGCTAATCTCTTTTGTCAAAGAGTTTGCGAATCTGCTGGTATTAATAAGACCTGCAAAGCTTTTTTGAGCACTAATAGTAAAAATGCGGCAACAAATATTACTCCCACAACTAATCCTTCTGGTTATTATATGATAGAACCAGGAGAGCCAGCTTACTTCGATCCGTTCAATTTCAGTATTACTAGTATTTGTCACAGAACTACGATAAGCACTGGTGGCTTAGGCAATCTCCTTGATGGAAATATTGATAACCATATTGATAAATCCATAGCCGGTGGCCCTACTGGCTGGGGAAGTGCTTGGACAGGAAGCACTAGCGGCGGTGCCTATACTGGCTCGTCATGCTATAGGTTTACATCTTCATCCGGCATTGATCTGGGCACCATCGGTAAAAATAGTTATACAGATTGGAGGTGGGCGGAATACGAAAGTAACTATTGTTACCAAAGAAGGGGTATTTACTGCTTCCAAATAGATTAAACACCACTATAGACTATTAATTCAAAAAAACATCTTGCAAAAGTTAAAGCTTAAGAAAAACAAAAAATTTATGAATTTTGAAAGAAAAAAAATCTTATTCTCAATAATATTTTTAGTAGCATTTTTTGTTTTTCTTGGTATTCTTTTAATATTCCAAAACATTGATGTTAAGGTTGAGATTTCTAAAAAAACGCCAGAAGAAACAAAACTTTCTGAAACTTCTAATGAAAATTCTATAATCTTTAACTTTGATGGACGAATAAAAAATCTTGGTTCTAACTATCTCATTGCTTCACCTCTTTCTTTAGAGAACGAAAGCCAAGAGCAGTTATTTCCAGAAGAAGTTAAAATTATTGTCACTGATGAAACTATCATTAGGGTCTTTGAAGCCAAAACCCAAGAAGAAATAGAACAAGAAAGAGCAGAAATAGAAAAACAGAGAGCCGAAATGGAACAAGAGAGAGCAGAAGTATCTGAAAAAGAAAAAGTATCACAGATAGAACAGACACCTGAAAAGCAAACAGAAGAGATTGTTCCTGAAGAAATTACCATCAACGAGTGGAGAATAAGAAGAGGTTCTTCTACTGATTTTGCTATAGGCCAAGAGATTTATTGCCGTTCTCCCAAAAATATTAGCGGTTCTTCTGAATTTGAGGCCGAAATAATTGATGTTAAATTAAACTCTATTTGATTAAAACAATAAACAGATATTCAATATGTAATTAATAATTCTAAAAAACTTTCTTTCTTAAATAAAAAAAGCTGGCTAAAAATTAGCAAGCTTTTTTGTTCCAAGCTTCTAATAAAGTTAAAACATCACAACACTTCTCTTGTTTTTTTATGCCTATTTATAAAGTCTTTTAACTAAAGCTTTGAGTTTAAAAAATAGAATATTTGCTTAACTTTGAATCACTAGTAAGATTAATACCTATTTTTCTTAAAGAAGAGCTGTCTCCTCTTACAGGAATATGGGTAGTGTGCATTTCTCTGTCTTGAAGATTTTTGAGTTTTTTTAATGCTATTTCCGCTGCCGGATTTGCGGTAGCGCTTATAGCCAAAGCAATAAAAGTTTCAGTAAGATTTAAACTCTTTGATTTGTCTCCTATTTGCTCTTTAAAATTATTAATTGAGCGAATAATATTTTCAGAGATTAGGTGAATTTCATCTGGAATTTTTGCTAAAATCTTCAAAGCGTTTAGAATAACTGCTGATTCAGCATGTAATAGAGAAGAGCTTTTTCCGGTTACAATAATGTCTCCTGGAAGCTCTAGCGCAGCAACAGAAAGCGAATTTTCTTTAGCCATCTTTCTAGCTGCCAAAACAATTTTTCTATCTTCTATTTTCGCTCCGGCTTTTTTCATTAAAATTTTTGCCCTTTCGACTGTCTCTCTGTGGCCAAGCCCTTCAAACAGCTCAACTTTGTATTGGAAAAAACGTCTTATTAACTCTTGCTTGCCAGCTTCTTTGATTATTTTCTGATCTTTAATACCCCAAGCTATTCTATTCACTCCCATATCAGTTGGAGATTTGTAAGAAAAGAGAGGGTCTCCTTTTTTAGAGATTTTCTTAATAATATCCTGCATAATACTAAAGTTTTCTATATCCCTGCTATAATTAACAGCTGTCTTCTTATAAGCTTTAAGATGGAAAGGGTCTATCATATTAACATCCCCCATATCAGCTGTAGCTGCCTCATAGGCAATGTTTGTTGGGTGGTCTAGAGGCAAATTCCAGACTGGAAAAGTTTCAAACTTCGCATAGCCTGACGCTATACCTTTTTTCCTGTCATAATAAAGTTGAGAAAGACAGGTTTCCATTTTACCACTGCCTCCTCCAGCTCCAGTTATAATAACTATAGGTTTTTTTGTTTTGATATATTCTTGCTTACCAAGGCCATTTTTACTTGTAATTTTTTCTACTCTTGTCGGATAACCTTTAATTTCATAATGAATATAAACTTGATTACCATAGTTTTCTAGTTTCCTCCTAAATTTTTTAGCGCTTTCTTCGCCTTCAAATCTGGTAATAACAACACAAGAAACCTCTATACCGCTCTCTCTTAGCTCTTTAATCTCTTTAAGGGTCTGGCTACCGTAAGGAAGACCGGAATCTCCTCTTCTTTTTCTTTCTTCAATTTGTTTAGCGCTGATACAATAGACAACCTCTAATTTATCTTTTAATGTTTGAAGGATTTTTATCTTTGCTCTTGGTTCATAGCCGGGAAGAACTCTCTGGGCATGATGGTCACAACAGAGTTTTCCTCCAAACTCAAGATAAAGTTTTTCATCAAATCTATTCATTCGGTCAAGTATCGCTTTAGCTTGAATCTTTAAATATTTTTTTGTATCAAAGCCTTTTTTCATTATTTAAATTCTAACATTTATTATATAAAAAGAAAGTGGCCTTTAGCCACCTTTATTATATATAAAAAGATACAAGATTTATTTTATTTAAATTAAAATAATAGCTGAATTTTTGTAAATAGCTTCTAACAGCTATCTAAAAAGATATCCTCTAGGCCCTTTTTATAATGTTTTAAAAAATCCCGGGATTTGTTTAAACCCCGGGATGATTGTTTAATAAATATAACCATAAATAATCAGCCGAATCATCTCTGATTGAGTTACCATGCACTCTGTTCCATCAGGAAAATGAGCATGCCACAACATTTCTCCTTTGGGTAGATTGCAAAAACTGTCTGCAGGCATTATTGCAAGATAAATTTGCTTACAAGCAATAAAGTTACAGCTTCCCCCTGGCCCGAAATATTCAACTCTATCCGTGCTAAGATATATTTCTCCTAACTTAAAGTGTAAACAGAA
>CAZWYU010000032.1:0-1868 GCA_964638595.1 uncultured Candidatus Saccharibacteria bacterium | reverse complement strand
ATTAACAATAATTTAAGCAAAATTTATGCAAACAAAAACTAAACAACACCATACTCAAGATGAGTCTCTACAAATCATTCCCTTAGGCGGACAAGAAGAAGTAGGCCGAAATATGGCTGTTTTTGAACATGGTAATGATATTGTCATTATTGATATGGGCATTCAATTTCCCGAAGAAGATATGCCCGGTATAGACTTTATTGTGCCAAACATTTCTTATCTTAGAAAAAAATCAAAAAACATAAGAGCAGTAATTCTAACCCATGGCCACTTAGACCATATAGGAGCTGTGCCAATTCTTTTAGAAAAATTAGGTTATCCTTTAGTTATAAGCCGACCATTAACTTTAGCTTTAGTCAAAAATAGAATGGAAGATTATAAAAAAGGCTCTTCAAAAAACCTAAAAACTATCCAAATAGATAATCTTAAAGAAAAAATCAATCTAAATAGTTTTGAAGCCGGTTTTTTTCCTGTAGAACATTCTATTATGGATTCTATGGGAGCAATTCTTAAAACTAACGAAGGCACAGTAATCCATATGGGAGACTGGACTCTTGGAACAGGAAAAGAACAACTCTCTTACAAAGATTTAGCTAAACTAAAAAGACCGACTATCTTGATGATAGAAAGCTTAGGATCAACAAACAATAAGCCCGCTTCTACTGAAGAAGAAATGTGGAAAAATTTAAAAAAAGTAATTAAAGAAGCTCCCGGCAGAATTGTTGTTGCTACCTTTTCTAGTCAAATTACCAGAATCAGAGACATTATAGCTTATGCCAAAGAAGTTAACAAAAAAGTGGCCATAGACGGCTATAGTATGAAAACCAACATTGAAATTGCCAAGAAACTTGGTTATATAAAGCCTGCCAAAGATACCTTAATAGATATCAAAAAAATTAATGATTATGCTGATAATAAAATAATTATTATTTGCACCGGAGCTCAAGGCGAAAGTCGAGCTGTTCTTTCAAGAATTGTAAGCCACCACCATAAATATTTGAAACTAAGAAAAAAAGATACTATAATTTTTTCTTCCTCTGTTATTCCGGGAAACGAAAGAACTATCCAGCGTTTAAAAGATAGTTTATACAGACAAAGCGATAATGTTATTCATAATGAAATTATGAATATTCATGTAAGCGGACATACCAATATTCAAGCTATTAAAAAAGTGGCTCAAGAGATAGATCCGTCGTATGTTTTGCCGGTCTATGCAAATCACTATTTTTTGAAAGAAGCAAAAAAAATAATCTCTGAAACCGGTTTTCCTAAAAACAATATATTTATCCTAGATAATGGAGATATAATTAAGTTTGAAGGAAAAAAGAAGCCGGTTATTCAAAAGAAAAAAGCTGATACCAGTTATGTATTTATTGATGGCATAGGAGACAGAGACTTACAAGAAGTAGTATTAAGAGATAGAAGAGCTTTGTCTAATGACGGTATTTTTGTCTTAATCACTGCTGTAAATAGTAATACCGGAAAAGTTTTAAACTCCCCAGATATTATCTCTAGAGGTTTTGTACATTTAGATACTTCTAAAAAACTTTTATCTCAAGTAAGACACAAAACTGTATCTATTATTGAAGAAAATACTGGAAAAAACAAAACCACTAATTGGACTTACATTAAAAATAATCTTAGAAATGAAGTTGGAAACTTTTTGTTCCAGAAAACAAAAAAACGACCAATGATTCTGCCCGTTATCATAGAAGTATGAAGGCAAACTAAAAGTCAAAATCCAAAATTCAAAAGTTTCAAACAAGACATTCGTATCCCGTATTCGGGCTTGTGCTCCCCCTCCTTAATCCTCCCCCTCAAAGAGGGGGGGGATGAAAAAAGAAATTTCCTTCCTCTCCTTTTTTTCC
>CAZWYU010000031.1:0-2436 GCA_964638595.1 uncultured Candidatus Saccharibacteria bacterium | reverse complement strand
TTTTCGGGAGGTCCAAAAGAACCTTTGCATAAAAGAATTTTTAGAATTAATGATCCAAATAAATTAAAAGCAATTATAGGACATAGAACTTATTATGGTCTTCACAAGTTTTTTTCAAATAAAAAGTCAAAGTATATTTTGTTCGCTTTTTCAAGATGGAATATGTTTATGGCGGGGAGATTAATAAAAAATTAATCAAGGAAGAAGCTCAATTGTTTATGAAAAATTTTGGATTGAGTAAAATGGAATTCATTCGCATGGTAAATTTAACTTTAGAAAAAATATATAATGGCAAGGGTTCTAAAACTAAAAAATATCTTTTGGAGATAATTGATTCTAATTAGTTTTTTATTTTGTGTTTTTAATTAAAAAAACAACATTCCGTGCAAAAAATCTTGGAGAGATATTTGCTAGAATCTTTTTTATTTTACCTGGAAGAAAAGGAACGGTAAAACTATTTGGAATATATTCTATTGATAATATGCTAAAATTCTTAGAGATTAGTTTTTTGCTTTCAGATATGGGAGGGAAGTGGAGGTGAGAGTGAGGATCCCACATTTTTTCTCTTATAAGTAATGGCCTACCCAATAATAAAACTTTGATTAAATTCACTAAATTAAGATCATTTGGCAAAGAGATTATCCCTAGAGCATCTGATTTAAGAACTTTTTTTATTTTTTTTATGGCTTCAAGAGGGTCCTGGAGGTGTTCCAAAACATCAAGACATAAAAATGAGTCAATACTGTTAGGGTTCAGAGGCAGATTTTGATTATTAATATCAACTTTTTTCACTCTAAACCCTTTGTTCTTAGCAACTTTCAACGCATCTGCATCTATGTCTATTCCAAGATAATTCTTTTTATTTATCTTTAATTTTTCTGGAATTATACATTCATTACACCCAATGTCTAAGACATCCCCTTTTAAATGGTTCCAATATTTCTCAGGAATTAATTTCTGCTTTAATTCACTATAGTTTCTCATTGTTAAAATTATCAAATTTCATCTAGTTATTTTTGGAAAAAATCTTTTTTTAATTTCAGGTATATATTTTATTTTTGAAAGTTTAAAATAAATCATTCTTAACAGAGTAAGCGCAGTGCTTCTGGAATATTTTGCTTTTGAGAGTTTAACCTTTTTACTTTTAGGCAGATCGAAGAAAGATTCAATTTTGTTTATTACCCTCTTTGGATTAGAGATTAGTTCTTCGTATTTTATTATTTTGGTTTTTTCGTCACTTTCATTAATCCATCCATTGTAGAATCCATTAAAAAAGTCACTATCCAGATTATTATGAGAATCTTCTCTATGGATAAATGCCTTTTTCCCTCTTTGAAGTGCCTTGATGCAATCTAGGGGATTTCTTAGTAAAACAACCTTTTTACAATCTTTTAGAATCTTCTTATTTTTTTTTGATGGAAATATATGTCCTTTGTATAAGAAATTCCTATCCGAAATAATTTTTTTAAGATTTCTTCTTATGTCTTTTTCATTTATTGTTTTCAAAGGAAATTTAAATCCGTGCAATTTTGATAAAGTTTTCTGGAGAGAAGTGCTCGCACTTTTTGGGATTGCTATTATTATCATCTTAATTTTAGGGAATATTGAGTATATTATTTCTAAAAGCATATACGTTATTAGACTTATCTAAAAGAGTGAAACCATTTTTAACGAGTCTATCCCTCCATTTTTCATGATCTTTATGGAGCTCAATAATTAATAGATTACAATGTTTTTTTAACAAATCTATTTCATCTGTTAACAATTCGGATTCACTACCTTCAACATCACACATTAAATTAAATTTGTCTATACTGTAATAGTTAAGGATGTCTCTTAATTTTATTGTTTCAATTTTAATCTTTTTTCCTTCTTTTCTAAAAATTGAACTAGATCCAATCCCTGTTGAAGAGACAGTAAACTCAATTTCTCCTTTTTTTGTTGAATATGCTTTATTGATAATTACAATATCTTTAAATCCAGATAATTCTTTGTTTTCTTTTAGAGTTTCAATTAGATTGGGATTTGCTTCCACAATAATGTGTTTTTTTGTATTTTTGTGCTTTCTAGCAGTTAAAGAGGTAAATCCTATGCATCCTCCGAGTTCAATATAATTTTCATTTTCAGGTAGATACTTTAAAATCATCTCCCTCTCTTTAGTTTCCCACTTCTTACCAAATCTGACCCTTAAGTGTGAAAATCTTTCTTTTACCTTTGGATTTCTCATTGAGAGGAGAATTCCCCTATGTTTTATAATGGATTTCATTCCTAAGCTTATTTTCATTTTATTTTTTTCTTTTTTTTAATATAACCTTCTAAAAAAGTTTCAACTTCTTCTGCTTTCTCTTCCCATGAAAAAACATTTCTTATAATTTCTTTTTCAATCTAGCAAAAACAACCATCCTCCTTTTAAATTTTTTTCCAAAAATGCCAAAT
>CAZWYU010000030.1:0-4737 GCA_964638595.1 uncultured Candidatus Saccharibacteria bacterium | reverse complement strand
CACTGGTACCAGTTTTACTGGGGGCGTAGCTCAATTGGCTAGAGCACATGCTTGTCGAGCATGGGGTTGTGGGTTCGAGTCCCATCGTCCCCGCCAGTTTTATAATTTCGAACCACATAGGGTGAATTTCCGACGTCGGAACTTTTTTGAGAAAAAATCAGCGTAAATTCGCTGATTTTTTGTATAGTTTAGATAGCATGATATAATATAATCAACATATTTTAATAAAATCTATGTCAAATATTGGAAAAAACGTAAAGAGATTTAGAAAAGAAAAAAATATATCCCAAGACCGCCTTTCAAAGCTGGCTGACGTTTCCTTGAATTTGATAGTCAAGCTTGAGCTTGAGAATAATCAAAATCCTACCATTGAAACCTTAAAAAAGATAGCAATAGCATTAAATGTCAATGTGGAAGATCTAATAAATTGATCTATTTTTAAAATATGCCAAAAGATTTTTATTCAAAATTAGAAACTATATTGAAACAAGACTCCCGGTTCGTTGATCAAGGGGGAGATTTGTTGAAAAGCAATGTGATTAATGCCGCCTATAAAGCCGATAAGAAACTGGTTGAATTATTGCTTTCCGGCAAAGACTCTAAAACTAAATTTTTCAGTAAAGTTAAGGATGTTTTAGTTTTTAATATTAATGACTTTGTGGCTTATATTCAGGATAAAAATTTTCTGGCTGATTCTTATACTAAATACCGCAATAAAATCGGGCTAAATATTGATGGTAAGTTTTTGAACGAACGCAAAGAAGTAGCTCTCGTTTGGCCATTTAAGGATTGTGTTTTGGAAGGCGGAATGACCAAAGAAGATGAAAAGCGAAAAGAGATATTTTTCAATGAAATTTTAGCCCAAGATGAAATTGATAAATTGCTGACTCCCAAAGTTTTAACCAATTGGAAAAAATACTCCCAAAAGGGCGAGGAAAAGGTTAAAGATTTAAAGCGCGATGATAAAGGCACTATCCGGGAAAATTTAATCATTAAAGGTAATAATCTTTTGGCTTTGTATTCTCTAAAACAGCAATTTCAAAACAAGATAAAACTTATTTACATTGATCCGCCCTATAATACAGGGACCGAAGACGATACCTTCGCATACAATAACAATTTTAAACATTCTACTTGGTTAACTTTTATGAAAAATCGACTGGAAGTAGCAAGAGATTTGTTGAGAGAAAATGGATTTATTGCAATCGCCATAGATCATGCAGAATTGTATTACTTGGGTGCTTTGGCAGATGAAATTTTTGATAGAGAGAATAGGGTTGGCTTAGTAACCATATTGCATAATCCGAAAGGTCGCAACCAGTCAAAATTTTTTTCGGCTAATAGTGAATTTATGCTTATTTATTCGAAGCAGATGCAATATGCAGAATTTAATAATGTGGCGATTAGCGAAGATGTAAAGCAATCCTTCAATTTAGGAGACAATGAGGGAAAATATAGATATGAGCCCTTTATGCGAGCCAGAACAGTCTGGTCAAGAGAAAATAGACCAAAAAATTGGTATCCAATTTATGTAAGTAAAGATTTAAAAGATATAACAATTAAAAAGAAGCCCGGATATCAAGAAGTATTTCCAATTACTAACGACGGTAAAGAGATGGCCTGGAAAAATATTAAAGATTCGTTTTTAAAACTAAATAAGAATAATTATTTTATCGCAAAAAAAGAAAATGGAAAGATTAGGATATATCATAAATATAGAGAACAGCAAGTATTAAAAAATGTATGGACAGATAAAAAATATCAATCTGAATTTCATGGAACTAATTTATTAAAAGAAATATTAGGTAAGAGTGAATTTAGTTATCCAAAATCCCTTTATACGGTTTTAGATACGGTTAAGATTATAACATCTGATGATGATATAATTTTGGACTTTTTTGCTGGTAGCGGAACTACTGGCCATGCTGTTTTAGAAGCAAATAAAGAAGATGGTGGAAACCGAAAATTTATTTTGTGCGAGCAGTTGGATTATATAGAGAAAATTACAGTTGAAAGAGTCAAAAAGGTTATCCAAAATTTATCCAAAGATAAAAACTTATTTAGCGGAAAGGGAGAGCCGAATTTCATTTATTGTGAGTTGATGAAATATAACGAGCTATTTGTTGATAAGCTCAAAAAAGCTAAAGATACAAAAGAGCTTTTGAAAATTTGGGAAGATATGAAAGCCAAAAGCTTTTTGAATTATAACGTTGATATCAAGAAATTTGACGAGACGATCGATAAATTTAAAAAACTCTCACTTGCCAAACAGCAACGCACTCTTTTTGATCTGCTCAACAAAAACCAGCTTTATGTTAATTTAAGCGAGATTGAGGATAAAGAGTTTAAAGTCAGCGAGGAGAATAAAAAAATGAATAAAGAATTTTATGGTAAACAAACAAAATAATTTTGATATAGGTGTGGTTAATAGATTTAGTTGGCATAAAAATCATGGAGATTTTGCTGAATTGTATTTTAGGAAAAATTATTTTAAGGGGCTTGACTTGAGTTTTCGAAAAATTAGAAAAGACAAAAGAGGCAAAAAGCCTGATGGGTATATTTTAGATAAAGATAAAAACAAGATTGCAGTTGCTGAAATTAAATTGATCAAAAGCCAAAACCAAACAACCAACGCAATACATTCAATAAAAATTGACGAAACAATAACAAGGGCAATTAAAGGCGCAAAAAAACAATTGCAAATAGTAAAAGATGATTTACCAAAAGTTATCTATTTGATACTTGATGATATTTTTTCAAAATTTAAGACTGTGAAAACTGCAACTTTTGGAAAATGGATTACTATCCACGATACTATCCATGGAACAATTTATAATGGATATTCAGGACTATGCACTAAATATGCAAAAAATAACAAATTAAGGGATAATTTAATAAGCGCTATCGTATGTTATAAAAAAACTCAAAATTCGTACAAAATTTATATAATCAAGAATAGTGATTCAATTAAATTACCATTCGTATTGCTGGACAAAAAACATTTAGAAGAATTTTGGGATTATAATTTTAAACGATTAAAAAAGAGCTTTCCTAGTGAAGTGTAGTAAATCAACTTCATGCAAACCCTAGTATTTAAAACCCAATTTTTTCTACACTATAAAAATTTAGCGGAAGGTCAAGTTTCTAACAGATTCTTTTCTTTATTATTTAGCTACGATTATTGCTAGTGCTTGCTTTCTATCGATTTAAATAAATATGCCTCAGCAATTTTTATACGAACAATTAGATAGTGCTTCCGGAATGGGGCTCTTGAAAAAAGAGACTCCGGATTTTATGGCGGAGAACTTAAACTCGGCCTTTGAATTGCGGGAATATCAAAGAGAGGCCTTTGCCAGATTTTTCCACTGCTATAACGGCGACTATGAAAATAAAGAATATCCTCTGCATTTTCTCTTTAATATGGCCACTGGCTCGGGGAAAACTTTAATTATGGCTGGATTGATTTTGTATTTATATAATCAGGGCTACCGCAATTTTGTGTTTTTTGTAAACTCTACCAACATCATTGAAAAAACCAAAGATAATTTTTTAAATAATTTATCCAGTAAATACCTATTTAACGACAAGATTCTTTTTGATAATAAGCAGGTTCAGATTAAGCCGGTAGCCAATTTTGACGGAGTAAGCGATCAGGACATTAATATCTGTTTTACCACTATCCAAAAACTGCACACGGATTTATACAACGAAAAAGAAAATTCTCTGACTTTGGAGGATTTTAAAGATAAGAAAATAGCTTTAATCGCTGACGAAGCTCATCACGGCCAAGTCCAGACCAGAAACGGCCAAAAAGAAATGTGGGAAAAGCCAAACTGGGAGAATACGATTGAAAAAATATTTAAGCAAAACATTGGCAATCTGCTTTTAGAGTTTACGGCTACAATGGATTTTTTGAATAAAAACATTGTTGAAAAATACAAGAACAAGATTATCTATAAATACGAGCTTAAGGAATTCAGAAATGATGGCTATTCCAAAGACGTAGAATTATTGCATACTGATACCAATAAAAAAGAGCGCATTATCCAAGCGATTATCTTGAGCCAATACCGGCAAGAAGTAGCCGGCAAGCATGGGCTTAACTTAAAGCCGGTTATTCTATTTAAAGCCCAAAGAACTATTGCCGACTCGGAGGCTAATAAAAAGTTATTTCACGAGATTATAGATGATTTAAAACCAGGTGATATTGCGAATATCAGAAAGCGAAGTAATGTGCCAATTTTACAGAAAGCTTTTAACTTTTTTAAAGACAATAAGATAACCGATGCTATTTTGGTTAAAAAATTAAAAGACGGTTTTGCCGAGAATAAAACTTTAAGCGTTAATGAAGAACAGGAAAAAGAAAAATATCAGCTGTTATTAAACTCGCTTGAAGATAAAGATAATAAGATCCGGGCGATATTTGCTGTTCAGAAATTAAACGAGGGCTGGGACGTGCTTAATCTCTTTGACATTGTCCGTCTTTACGAAGTCAGAGATGGGAAAAATAATCGGCCAGGCAAAACCACTATTTCTGAAGCTCAGCTTATTGGCCGGGGCGCGCGATATTATCCGTTTAAGCTGAATGATGCTGATGATAAGTTTAAACGCAAATACGATAAAAATTTAGAAGATGAATTAAGAATACTTGAAGAATTGCATTATCACAGCCATAACGAATCAAGATATATTTCGGAAATAAAGGCTGCTTTGATTGAAGAAGGGATGATGGACGAG